>JAGVUH010000611.1 GCA_019136395.1 Gammaproteobacteria bacterium | reverse complement strand
GCCCAGGGCCGCCGACAGGCGCGGCAGGGGCTCGATGGGCGTGGGCAGATGGGCGAAACGCAGACGCGGAATGTTCATTGGTCTATACCCAAGGGACCTGAATATGCAGTTGAAGTTGTATTGGAATTTTCGGCCGCGCCGAGAAGGCTGCCAGTATCTCAGCATCCACCGGTTTTTCCAGTCGCACCCCGTACCAGCCATCACTCGTTGGCCCCAGGGCGGGGTGAGGATGACGGCGTGAGACAGACCATCAGGGGTAACGCGTGCCGCCCCTCTCACGGATTCGCAACCGACAGGACGCAGAATCCAAGGTCTGCTAATGTCTTCCCCTAACTGAGCTTAGCACCGTCAAGGCCGGATCATCCCCGTTGATCTAGCCCAGACAGACGGAACAGAGGAGAGCGATGCGGACTGAATCGACCTGGCATAAGCCCATGGTCGCCTTGCTGTTTCTGGCGGCCCTACTCGGCTTGGCCTTCGCCGCCAGCATTGCCCTACGCCCCCCCGGTGCCTACCTGCCGTTGTTCGACGCCGGGGTTTACAGCCTGGTCCAATTCCTTTCCACCGCCGTCGTCACCCTGCGCGCCATTCATGATTGGCGCGGCGGGTCTCCTCAGCGCTTCGGGTGGGCCGCCCTCGCCACCGGCTGCCTCGTTTACGCCCTGGGTGACGTCTGGTGGGCGGTCCATGGCCGCTGGGTTGAGGAACCGCTCCCCTTGCCCCTCGAGGACGCCCTCTGGGTGTCCTATTACCCCCTGGTATTCATCACCATCTGGCAACTCATCGGCAAGGTCCCGCGCCGAAGTCGTAATTTTCTCGATGCCCTGGTGCTGGGTGGAGGAACCTTCGCCTTGCTGGCGCTGGCCCTGCAATCCTGGCTCTCGGGACTCGCCTTTCCGGCGCTGGACAGCACCTGGCTGCTGACGGGCCTCTATGTTGGCCTGGACCTGATCCTGATCGCCATCAGTATCCTGCTGGTCCTGGTGCAACGCTTCCGGATCTCCTGGGGCTGGTGGCTGATCCTGGTCGGTTTCCTGGCCATTGGCCTGTCAGATACCCTGTATTGGATCCAGGTTGCCCGCGATAGCTACGTCGAGGGAACCTGGCTTGACTTTGGTTGGCTGCTCAGCGACCTGGCCTTGGCGGGCGCGGCCATCACCGGCGTGAAGGCCCTGCCCCCCACCCAAACGCTGACCATGCGCGGCATCCTGCCCGCCTCGCTGGCGGTGATCGCCGCGGCGACGGTCCTCGCCATTGGGCTGGAAGGTCCCTTTGGCCTCATTTCCCGTATCACCGCCCTGGCCACCCTCGGCCTGGCCCTGATCCGCCTTAATTATGCGATCGGCGATGCCGTCGAGGCGGAAGCCGCCAAGCGCGTCGGCGAGGCCAAATTCGAGCGCCTGTTCCATCTGGCTCCCATTCCCCTTGGCTTGGTTGACCAGAGGGGCACCACCCTGCTCGTCAACGAGCAGTTCACCAGCACCTTTGGCTACACCGCCCAGGACATACCCACCCTGGCACGCTGGTTCGAGATGGCCTATCCGGATGCCGAAGATCGCCGCCGGGCCACCGAGTTCTGGTCCCGCGACCGCCAGCGGGCCAGCGAGTCCAATCCCTTCCTTGGCCCCCGCGAATTCCAGATCACCTGCAAGCAGGGGGATAGCCGCCAGGTGGAAATTTCGGGGATCGGTCTGGAAGACGGCTTTCTGGGCGCCTTCACCGACATCACGGCGCGCAAGCGCTACGAAGCCGAGCTGCAAGCGGCCCGGCAAACCGCCGAGGCCGCCAGCCACGCCAAGAGCGCGTTCCTGGCCAACATGAGCCATGAAATCCGCACCCCCCTCAACGCCGTGCTCGGACTGGCCCAGCTCTTGGAGCAAGGTGCCCACGACGCCCAGGAGCGGGAAATCGCCGCCCGCATCCAGATGTCCGGACAATCCCTCCTCGGCATCATTAACGAGATCCTCGACCTCTCCAAAATCGAGGCGGGGGAACTGCGTATCGAGTACCAGCCCTTCGACCTGAACGCCCTGATGACCAGGATCGAGGTCCTCATGGCGCCATTGGCCAATGCCAAGCACCTCTCCCTGCGGTTGGAACCTCCCGACCAACCCCTCGGCCTCCTGCTCGGCGATGCCTTGCGCCTGGAACAGGTGTTGAACAATCTGATCGGCAATGCCATCAAGTTCACTGAGCAAGGGGAGGTGATCATCCAATTCGGGCCCTGCGTCAAGGAGGACGGGGCCGCGCACCTGTGTTTCGAGGTATGGGATACCGGCATCGGTATTGCCCCCGCTGATAAAGAGCGACTTTTCAAGCCCTTCAGCCAGGGCGAGACCGGTATCACGCGGCGCTTCGGGGGTACGGGGCTGGGTCTAGCCATCTGCAAGCGCCTGGTCGAGCTTATGGATGGCGAAATCGGGGTGGAAAGCCAACCGGGTCTGGGCAGCACCTTCTGGTTCAGCCTGCCCCTCCTACCGACCGATCAACCCGCGGCCCCGGCACCCGCCAGCGCCCACCCCGCGGCGACCGCCCCCGGGCCACGCCTTGCGGGTCGTCGCTTCCTGGTAGCCGACGACGCCGACATCAACCGGGACCTGCTGGCCCGGCTCCTGAGCCGGGAAGGGGCGGAGACGATCTCCGCCGTCGATGGACGACAGGCGGTGGACCTGCTGCGCTCCGGCGCCGGTGACATTGACGCCGTGCTCATGGACTTGCAGATGCCAGTGATGGATGGCATCACCGCCACCCGCCTCATCCGTCAGGACTTGGGACTGGCGACCCTGCCGGTCATCGCCCTGACCGCGGACGTCATGCCTGATCAGCAGCGGGCGGCCCTGGATGCCGGCGTGGACAAGATTCTGACCAAACCCCTGGATCTGGACCAACTGGTCGCTTGCCTGCACGAGCGCACATAAGCCGGACCGCCAGGCCAAACGGGGATCGATGGCGGTTAGCCAGCGACCAGAAACCCCCGCACCTCCTCGTGGAAGCGCGCCGGCGATTCCACCATGGGCAGATGGCCGCAGTCCTGGAAGAACACCTGCCGGCAGTCATTCAGGCGTTGGGACAAGGCCGCGACGGCGGACAAGGGGGCGATGGGATCGCGATCCCCGCTGAGCACCAGCACCGGGGCGCTGACGCCATCGAGGGCGGCCCTGAAGCGGGCGCTGTTGGCGCTGACGGCGATCTCCAGGGCGGAAAGGGGGTCGGTCGCGAGGAAGTCGCGCACGCCCTCCCGGACCAAGGCCGCATCCTGGGGCCACTGCCTGAGGTAGGGGGCGGCGATGGCCCGGCTCAGGACCGGATGATCAGCGACCCACTCCACCCAGGGTCCCCAAGCCCCGGCCCAGGACCGCGTGAGATTGAGCCAGGGCCGCCACCAGGTGAGCGCCAGGTTCATGGCGCCATGGGTGTGCATCAGGGCGTAATGTTCCAGGTCGTCCCGCACCAGCCCCATGCTGGTGAGCACCAAGCGGCGCACCCGCTGGGGCTGGCGGGTGGCGACGGCGACGGCCACCACGGCGCCGAAGGAGTGGCCCGCGAGGTCAAATTGGGTCAGGCCGGCGCGATCCGCGTACTCCAGGGTCAGGGCCGCCAGCCCCTCGGGGGTGAGCGGGGCCGCCCGCGGCGGGGTTTCGCCATGCCCCGGGAGATCGAAGGCATGCACCTCGCGAATATCCGCCAGGCTGGTCAGCGTCTCCTGCCAGTAATTGGAGGTCCCGCGCCAGCCATGGATGAGAATCAGGGGCGCGCCGCTCCCGTAGCGGCGATAGGCCAGCGGGCCGCAGGAAAGACGGATGATCTGGGTGGGAACGGATACGGCCATGGGTTTGAGGTCCCAAAAGGGGGGGGTGAAAGGCGGAAGACCGCGAGCCTGGATTCCCGGCCGGGTCAAGCCTGACCTGCGGTGAGGGGGTTCAGATCCACCCTGGCATAGATCTCGCGGAGCGGCAGGGTGCAGCCGATGGCGGCGAGGTCGACTATGCGCCTGGCGGGTAAAGACATCCACCCCGAGGCGATCCTGGGCGATCAGGACATAGTGGCGCAGGCTGGGTAAGCTCCGGTAGAGGGCGAACTTGCCGCCACGGTCGTAACCTTCGGTCGAGGGGGAGATGACCTCGATGACGACTTTGGGATTGGTGAGGACATCCCGGCGCTGGTCGTGGAAGTTGGGCGGTTCACAGACCACCATCACGTCCGGATAGAGACAGGCATCGGCAGCTTCGATGCGCAGGCGCATGACATTGGCCAGGACGCTGCAAGGTTTCGACTTCAATCGGTTACACAATTCCCCGATGACATTGGTTGTGATCAGGTTGTGATTGAAACTGGCGCCGGTCATGGCGAAGACCTCGCCCGCGATGTATTCGTATTTCCCGTCGCGGCTCTCGCGTTCGACGGTCAGATAGTCCTCGAAACAGTAGTAGGGCTTGGGCTGGATGGACATTAGGACCTCCCGTTGGAATTTTTTGGGATGATAACCCGATGCTTATCCGCAGCGCGCGGTCAAGATCAAACCGCCATGGGGTCATCCTGAGCGAGGCTGATCCAAAACCTGTGCCTGATCCGTTCCGCAAAAGGATGAGCGCCGTCGCAATGTCATCTCCAAACGAATAGAGCAAGATATTGCTGTCAAGAAAAATTGCCATATCAGGCGCGGGCCTCGTCATACAGATCGTCTCGGTCTGGAATTGGTTTCCCGCCCCAGTCAATTCGTATTGCGGCAAGGTAATCCAGTGCCTTCTGACGTGACTCCTCATCCAAAGTGGCTTCTGAAGCCATGGCGGATTCCTTCGCCCCATACCGCTCAGCCAGGAACTCAATGAAATCCAGAGCCTCTCGGGCAGCATCTTCTGGGAGAGCCCGACTTTTTTGGTAGATTTTTTCGGCCAGGGTCATAAAACCTCCTCCAGTCGTTTTGGTTAGCGTTTGATAATCATGGTGTAGTCGCTAATGAGGCATTATTGCCGCGGATTAGTTTGTCAGGGAAACTGAAGTCTCCGACCAATCTGGCCGCATCCTAGCCACCACAGCGGAGAGGCCGCCATTGGGCGAGACGTGGGGAATGACCAAATCGGTGGCGAGGGCCAGAACCAGCCGATTGCGCACCATCGAGGTCTCGCGGGTGGTGCGCTGGATCTGCTCCGGAAAAGGGGACAACACCAGCATGCGCCCCTGCTCCAAGGGTTCCAGTTCCAGCTCGGGCGGGTGGTACTCGGTCAGGCCCCGCGCCAGGACCTTGATGACGCGACCGTGGCGGCGCAGGACCGAACGCAGGACCTGCTGCTCCAGGGGCGAGTGGAAGCCGCTCAGGATCACTCTGCCAGCGCGCACCCAGGCGGGGATCTCTTCCAGGGTATCCAACAGTACGCGACCGGGGCAGTTGCGGGAGGCGAGCAGACCCAGCAAGGGCTCATCGAGCAGAGCGGGATGGCCAACGCCATAGAGGCAGACAGGGGATGGGATCAGCCCGGCGTGCGCAGCTCGCGGCGGCAAGGGAAGCCTGACGGGCCGCAAAATGGCGCTCATCCTGGCCCGCCAAGGGCAGCGCGGATAATGGAAACATCCGCAGGACCATGTATATAAACAACTATTTTCATTTTTCCGTTTCATTATCCAGCGGCAAGGATAATGAAAGGTCAACGCCGGACTCATTGTCCGGGTTGGGTTTGCGGTAAAAGGTACGGCGCTTGCCGCCGGATTCTTCCCGCCGGAGGATGCCCTCCTCCACCCAAGCCTTGAGCATTTTGGACGCCTTGAGGGTGTCCACCCCTGCGATGCGGCGCAGATCGCTATTGACAAGTGCGCCGTGACGATCGATCCAGTCACTGACCTGTTCCCAGATCGGCGGCCGTTCCTCGTTACGCAGCGTGACCATCACCGCGGGTTGGGCACTGTCCCGGTCCTCGCTATAAAAAGGCGGATACAGATTGGCCGCGCGCATCTCGGAAAACATCATGCGCACCCCCTCACCCGCGTCAACATTGGGGGGTTCCGGAAACTCGCGCAGGTTTCGAGCGATGAGGGGATTACGGGCGAAGGAGCCGGCGCGGCTGATATTGGCCGGGGTGATCGTCCCTGGGAACAGGCCAGGACTAAGGATCTCGATGCGATTGTCGAAGATGCGAATCAGAATATCGCGATTGAGCCGATAGTCCCGGTGGATGACGGCATTGGTGATGGCCTCTTTGATCACCCGTTCCGGGTAGCGATGCACCGTCTTGAAGCCGGATTCCGCGAGGGTCAGTCCGGCCGCCAGGGCATCCAGCACATGGGCGTTCGCGCGGGCGATCTGTACCGACATAGGCCCGGAGATGGTGCGGGGCGGTTTCAGCAGGTTAGGCACGGCGCCTGGCTCGATGCGATTACCCCGATAGTGGAAGATGCGGATATCTGCCCGGCTCTGATGGGCGGCCAGAAGACCGCCGGGTTCCTCGGCGAACAAAAGCACGGCCGCGCGCAACGGCTGGAGTTCACCCCCCACCCGCTTTGCCAGGCCGATGCGGAAGAGTCGATCCGGCACATCGCCCGTGAGAAAACCACGCTGGGCCGCGAACAGACGCCAGATGGGGGTATCCAGCAACTCGAAGGCGATGGGCAGGGGCTCGGATTCGGCGCTGATGACCCCGCGCCGATAGGAAAGCTCCGTGATCTCGGTGGCGGATATCTCCCGGTTGCTGGCCTCCAACCGGGTCCAGGTGCCGTTATCGAGGATGGAATGGACCTTGGGGCTTTGCGGTACCTGGAGCAGTAATAAATGGCCATCCGCGCCATCCCGCAACTTACAGGCGATTTTCATCCAGCGCAGGCCCTCCACGGCGGGGAGAAGATGGGTGAGGGCCTTGCGGCGCAGTTCGTCCACGGCCTCCGGATTCTCACCTATGCCAAAGAGCCTGTCCCGGCCCACGGCCTTGAGAGGATCTTCCAAACCCAAGGCCAGGGTTCCGCCTGAGGTATTGGCGAAGGCACAGAGGGTTTCCAGGGCCTTGCCGACCATCTTTCCTGAGACCCGCTTGGACTCAAAGCGCGCGGATTCTGACTGGGCAAGGAGGTTATTAACCAGGGTTGCCGCTTCGGGGCCATTAACTTCAATCATAGAAAGACCCATCTGGCAAATCGAATCTAGACTTCCTGACAAAAAAAACTATAAAAATTACTTTACGAATCATTCTTCATCCCCAACTCCGCTCATGCGATATTTCAAGTCATAGTTTATGATGAAATCCATTTCATATTCATCAAAGCCATATAAATTACCCAGATCAAGATCAATATTATCAATTTCCGATTTCGCCATTGACGCCTTCATTTCATCATATTCGATTAAGTGCCCCTGTTTAGTCCGGATAATTTTTCGTGAAGAATGCCTTTCAAGTGCTTTACTTAGATTTATAGACAAATCAGTCCAGCAAAACTTATCCCATTCTGATGGCAAAGGAATTGTTTTAACCAGGTCATCATTTACATGCTCGCAATCAGAGAATACAGAATAATACCAATAGAAAAGAGATGAATTCAAAAGGCAGCCAAAAAATGCAGAAGCGTTTTCATTTATTGCGTAAAATACCCTCCCGTGTGGCGGTTGCATAATCACGCCATTCCTGGAGAAGAAAGGCAAACCTGCTTGCGCTTTCAACCAGTATCTACAGGCTTCTTGATAAAAAACTGGATATTTATCAGCGCAAGATGAAACCAAATACCGCGCGGAATCCCTGCTTGATGAAACCTTTGATGCGATTGATTTTTCTAATTCATTATGCAGCTTGCCTAACCTATAGCCATGCAGCCTATTTTCATGTTGCAGCATAAATATTTTTTGCAAACAATTGTTGCGCTCCTCACTGTACATACGACCAACGCGAGTTGATATTAATGATTGACGATTTCTTGGGAAACTAGATAAAATTGCGACAGGCATTTCTACGCCATCAAACATAGATTCTGGGCGCCTTGGAAATGGGAGAACCAGAAAAAGACCACGTTCCAGTAAAATGTCTTGAAGAGACTGCATACGGCCAGACGAAATTGCCGTAAGCTGCACAATCAACGATATTGGCGCATTGCTTGTTGCTATCTTTACCGATCGTTCCAAAACATACGCATAAAGATTGCCGGCAGATAGAGTACTAATACCTGATATTGATAAGTCATAAGGTATTTTTTGGCGAGAGTAAACCACGTAAGGAGGATTTCCAATAATGACATCAAATCCACCCGCCAGCATAATTCCATAAAATTCGGAAAACCAATGAAATGGCTGATAAGTTATCCGCCATGCATTAAAAGCCGGGATATCATTTGCATCAATACCATAGTCTCGTGCAAGATAGCGGTCTAACTCTAAGCTCAGACTATCAAGATTATTGCGTAGCCGGTTTTTATCTATTGCCTTAACATCAGCTCCATGCACGGTTTGTAATTCACGAAAACGTGCAAATGAGTCAGCCAGATCAGCCATCCTGGCCTTGATCTCAGCCCGATGTTCGCTGTTGAAGAATTTGGAAGCCTCATCAAACTGCGCCTCCGTGGCGTATCCCACCAGGGTATTGCCGCAGCGGATGTTGAAATCCATATCCGGCAGGGGCTCCAATTCCCGGTCACTGTCCACCTGCGATACCAGCTTGAGGAAGAGCCGGAGCTTACAGATCTCCACCGCCTCGGCCATGATGTCCACGCCGAAGAGGTTGTTGAGGATGATGGACTTGTAGATGTAGTAACGGCGGGAGGGATGGCGGCCGACCTCTTCCAGCACGCGGACGAAGCCCTTGTCAGCGGCCTTGCCCAGGATGCGGGCGTCCTCGACGAAGCCTTCCATGCGGTCCAGACACGCCTCGTAGAGCGGCTCCAGGACGTTGAGGGCGGCGAAGAGGAAGGCCCCGGACCCACAAGTCGGGTCCAGGATGGCGATGCCGTGGCGGAAATGCTCGGTGGACCTTTCCGGCACCCGGCCGACGATGCCGTGCCAGATGGCACGCAGCAGGACGGGGCTGTCGCAGTTGTCGATGACATCCTGCATGAACTGGCGGATGTTCAGGTTCAGGGTGATCAGGTCATCGATGTCCTGGACCTGGCCACGGGTGAGGCGGTCGTGCACCTCCAGGCAACGCTGGCGGCGCTCGACATATTCGCGCCAGGTCTCGGTGGGCAAGGTGCCGGCCTCGCCAGTGGCGGTGCGGAACTGGGCCTCGCCCAGGTTGTAACGCCGGTCGAACATGCGCGCCTGGGGGTCGTGCATGCCGATTTGCACGAAGTCGGGCAGGGCGGACTCGGGGACGGTCTCACCATTGGCGTCGATGACGCCGACCTTCATGGCCGGGTAGAGATAGCGGTCCGGGTCCTGGCTGAGGAGGTTCCAGACGGCGGCCGGCCCGGCGAAGGCCTCGCGGCACTGGGACCGCGCCCGCTGCAGGATGAAGGGGATGATGGTATTGCGGCTGATGTAATCGGTGATGTCCTCCTTGGTGTAGTAGGCCCCCATCTGCTTCTGGTTGATGTACTTTTCGAAGATGTAGCCCAGCACGTCGGGGTTGATCTCGTTGCCCCTGCTCAGGGGCCGGTCGTCCAGGTGCCAGTCGTAGCTATCGAAAAAGGTGAACAGCCGCGCGAAGGCCTCGTCCGGGACGTCGATGTCGGGGTAGCGCTCCTCCAGTTCGTGGAGGGCGAAGAGGCCACCGTTGAGGTAAGGCACCCGCCCGAGGAGGCTGACCAGGTCCGCCTGGCGGTCTCCCGCCGGCTGGCCCAGGCCCTCGTGAAAGAGTCGGCGGAGGAAGAGGCGGTAGAAGCTGTGGAAGTGGCCATCGCCGGTCCGCTCCTGGACCTGGCGCAGGCGCTCGCCCAGATAGCGGGGGTTGCCGTCGAGGAAGCCCTTGTACTGGATGAAGTACACGAACATCAGCCGGTTGAGCATCAGGGAGGCATACCAGGCGCGGTCCGCCGTCTGGTCCAGGCCCCGGATGAAGTCGCTGAAGACGCGGTGCTCGGCCTGGAAGCGCTCGAAGAAGCGCTTGGTGATCCGATCCCGGTCGAAGGCGCGGCGCAGGCCGGTGATGACGTCGGTAAGGGTAATCGCCTCCTCGTCTTCCAGGGACCAGACGATGTTCTCCAACTTCTGGCGCAAGGCCTCGCCGCTGCCGCCCCGGCGCCAAGTGTGGGTGCGAGTGACGGCGGGCTGGCCGGGGGCGCGATTGACCCACAGCCAGGTCTGCATGGATTGGGCGACATCGGTGCAGATGAGCAAATGCTCGTGGGCGATCTTGACCGCCTCCCGCTCGATCCTGAGGAGCAGGGACCGCAGCGGGATCTGGCCCTGGTGGTCCGGGGAGCAGTGCAGCACGACCACGCCGCGCTTCTCGGCGATGGGGGTCAGGGTAAAGGTCTGGCCATCGACCTGGAGCGTCTGGGGACCCAGGCCGGCATGATCCCAGCCCAGTTCATTGAAAAGCTGGTTCAGCTTGAACGTGCTGAGCAGCTTGTGAAAGCGGTCGGCATCAATCTTCATGGGTGGCCTCGGTTACCTGCCTCGGTCATCTAATAATGCGTACTTCCCGTCTTGACGGCTTCTGCCCGTCTGGGCTAGTCGGTCCGGTTTCGAAATCATCCAAATCCATTGATATCACTGCATCGCCCCCACCGGCGATGGCGATCAGGGTACCAGAACCTCCGGGTTCAGATCGCCGGTCCGCTCTGGCCCCTCTGGACCGGCCGCCAGGCCCAGGGTGCAGATCAGGCGCGGTTCGCGGCTCTCTTCTTCGTCGGAGATCAGGCACAGACGGCCCTCCTCGCGCAGGCGCAGCACCAGATCGGCCAGTTGGTGGTCGTCGATACGTGCCTTCAACTGACGGTTGAGGGTATCGACAGCGCCTTGCACGAGAGGGTAACGGTAGATCTCTTCCAGTGCCCGGTCGAGTTGGCGCACGTGTTCCTGGGTGATGAAGAGATCGCGCCGGTCACCCAGGCGGGTCCGATGGTGCTTGAGTCGTTCGTAGGTCTTGTAACGGGCGCCGGAGGGCCGGCCCAGGGTGCCGCCAGAGGTCTTTTCCTCGTTCATGATGTGCTGGAGCGCCCGCTGGGTCAGGGCGTGGTGCTGTTCCCCGCGGGGCAGGGCCGCGGTGTCCGCCGGGCAGGCGGCGGCCTTGAGGATGGTGAGGTGGGACTGGGTGACGGCCTGACCCGCCTCGTCCATCCAGGCCAGGGCGTCATTGCCCTGGGGGGTGCGGGTATAGACCAGGACCCCGCGGGGCGCGCCGGGGTTGGGGACATGGGCCTTGGTGGCGTAAACCACGTCGGGCAGGGCCTCGATGCGCGCCGCCAGGTCGGGATCGGCGTCGGTGGCGTTCTTCCAGATCTGGTAGGCGTAGGAGGCCAGGTCCACCTCGGTATCGGCGTCATCGTCGAGGATGCCATTGCGCTCGGTGTAGAGATCACGAAAGGCCTGGTCGTTACGGTCGTCCTCAAAAAAGCTCTCGTCGGAGCCGACCACCTCGGCGTTCTGGGCCAGGCGCTGGCGGACGCGCTGGCGCAGGCGGATGAGGCGCTCGACCCCGTCGGCGGGGACGAAGGAGTAGCAGAGGATGCGGTCGGCGCGCTGGCCGATGCGATCGACGCGGCCGGCGCGCTGGATGAGGCGGATGATGGCCCAGGGCAGGTCGTAATTGACGACGATAGAGCCGTCCTGAAGGTTCTGGCCCTCGGACAGGACATCGGTGGCGATGAGCACCCGCAATTCGTCGGCCCTGGCAACCTGGCCGCGCTTGTCGTTGGCCTCGGGGGCGAAGCGCCAGGCCAGGGCGGTGGGGTCCTCGCTCTGGCCCGTGGCCTGTTCGAGGGCGCGCACCCCCCGGGCCTGGAGCTGGGTGGCGAGATAGCGCGCCGTGTCGGCGAACTGGGTGAAGATGAGCAGCTTTTCCTCGGCATGGACCTGGCTGATGAGCCGGTGCAGCTCCGCCAGCTTGGCGTCCCGGCCTGGGTCCCAGTCGCCGCAGGCGGCCAGGACTCCAATGAGGGCGCGGGCGTCGGCGAGCAGGTCCTGGGCAAGCTCCGGGATGAAAAGCTGGCTGGGCAGCCATTTGAAGCGGCCCTTGAGGGGACCGCTGAAGCGGGCAAAGACGACCTCGGCCTGGGCGCGGAATTGGGCCTCGGTGCGCAAGCCTGGGGATGGCCGGGGGGCGCTGCCGGGGTCCATGGCATCGGCGGGTGAGCCCGTGGCGGTCAAGCCATCGCCCCCTTCCTTGCCAAGGCCAGCCGCCAGGGAGGCGACCGCCTGGGCCTGGTGGGAGGGGATCGCGCCGCCCTCCCCGCCATCGCCCTCCATGCCACCGCCCACCCCGCTCTGGTCTTCGGCTCCATCCTCGTCCTCGCCAGGCGCCAGGAGGTCGTCGGCGTCGCCGTCGTAATAGCTCGGGTCCAGCATCTCCGCGGCCTGGGCGCCGAGGGGGATCTCCAGGCCAGCCTCAAGGGCGTGCAGGACGATGAAATTCCTCAGGATATGTCGCTCGATGGAGAGCAGGAAGGCGGGGCCGGCGCTTTCCAGGCGCTTGAACAGATTGGTGCGGCAGAAGCCCATCAGGCGGGTGCCGGCCCGTGACAGGCCGGCGATCAGCCGCTCCTGGGCTGGCGCCGGCGGATGCTTGGGCTGGGGGGCGATATAGTTGCCCAGGCCATAGCGTGGCAGGATCAGGGCGTTGAGGGTATCGACCACCGGGGCGGCATAGAAGCGGGCATAAGCGTCGTTGGGGTCTTCATCACGGATGGGAAAGCGCACATTGCGGGGCAACCGCTGGGGGAAATAGGACTTGCCGCCATCGGGGAAGACCAGGTAAGGCCCCCGCCCGTCCATTTGAGCATAGTGCTGCATGATAAAGCCGCGGGTGCGACGCACCATGTAGAGGCGCATCAGCTCCCGCCAGTCGTCCGGGTCCTCGCTCTTGTTGAAGGCGGCCAGGGAGCGTACCGGGCACTGATGGCGGGCGGCGAAGGCGTGCTCCCCGCCCAGGGCGGCGATCTGGCGCTCCGGGCGGATGCCAATGTCGGCGTCCTCCTTGAGGAAGAGGGCGAGCTGGGAGGACAGGTCCAGATAGCTCTTGTTGTAGGGGGTGGCGGACAGCAGGATGCACTTGCTGTCGTTGCGGTCGATGTAGTCGCGGATGACGCGCCAGCGCCTGCTCTCCCGGTTGCGCAGGTTGTGGGACTCGTCGATCAGCACCGTCCGGTACCGGCGGGTGCGTTCGGGCAGTTCGGTGTGGACGCGGGACAAGGACATGACACGGGCGTGCAGGCGATAGCGGTGGGCATAGTCCTCCCACATGTTCACCAGGTTTTTGGGGCAGATAATGAGGGTCTCGGTGCCGTAATCGTCCTCGAAGATCTTGGCCAGGGCGGTGGCGATGAGGGACTTGCCCAGGCCCACCACGTCACCGATGAGGACCCCACCGCGCTGGTTGAGGTGATGGGCGGCGATCTTGACCGCCGCCACCTGAAAATCGAAGAGGGCGTTGCCGAAGATGACGGGGATGCGAAATTCCAGGAGGCCGGTGCGCGCCTCCTGGGCCAGGTGATAGGCCATCTTGAGGTAAACGTAATAGGGTGGGACCAGGCGATCCGCCGCCCAACTGGCGTCGATAATGGCGGCCAGTTCCTTGGAGATATCGATACACCAGCGCTCGCGCCAACGGTCCTCGAACCAGTCGGCCAGTTTGGTGCAGGCATCGTGGTCCAGGACATCGACGTTCAGCTCCCCCTGGCGGGCGAGACCGGCCATGGTGAGGTTGCTGCTGCCGACGAAGCCGGTCATGGGGTTGTTGGCGTCCCGCCGGTGGACCAGATAAAGCTTGGCGTGCAGGCGATGAGGCAGGAAGACCTTGACCAGCAAACGGCGATCGTGGAGTTGGCGTGCCAGTTGGCGCAGGGCCGTCTCATCCTCGTTGCTGGGCGCCCCCAGGCAGAGTTGCAGTCGAAAATCCTCCGCCAGGCGGCGCTTTTCCCGCAGGGCGGTCTGGTTGTCCAGGGTCTCCCCAGGGTCCTCGTCCGACCCCTGGCCGGCGAGGGGCAGGCGCATGGCCTGACGCAGTTCCTCGGAGGGGGTGCTCTGCATGCCAACCAGAAGGCGGCAGCAATGGCCCTCCCCTCCCGCCCAGCGATCGACCAGATCCGCCAGGTGGCGCCAGCCGCGCAGGTTGAAGTAGCCGACGCAGAAGTCGGCCCGCTCGCCCACC
The DNA here is from genome assembly GCA_019136395.1 of Gammaproteobacteria bacterium. Next base: position 1,304 of record JAGVUH010000611.1, on the reverse strand, counting down.
GCCAGGGTATCCCGCAGGGCCGGCAGCAGGGTCTGGTCAATGTTGTCGAAGATGCGGGGCATAGCTGGTTCCGATGATCGCGCTGGAGGAAAACCCGGAATTTTTTTGGATGATAACCCGATGCTTATCTAGTGTGCGCCCTCTTGATGCCCCGCGGGATGATCTTGGCGAGTTAACGGATTACGGGTGACGGGAGGGGACGGAGGACATTGAGGGAATGTTCCCGTTGCGGGTGGACCAGACCGAGGATCGGAACAACTGGCAAACCAGTTGCGATGGTATAAATAAGATACTGCGGGTTTCCTCCCCCTCTCGGACCACCCCCGACCTTAATCTGGAGCCTTCGCCATGCCGCGGCGACTGAAACCGACCCTGACCTTCCTACTGGCTCTCTGCTGGGGCTGCCATGCCATCCAGGCCGACGAAGTCCAGGTCGCGGTGGCATCCAATTTCACCGCACCCATGGAGCGTATCGCCGCTGATTTCGAGCGCACTACCGGCCATCGCGCCCTGTTGTCCTTTGGCGGCACCGGCAAGTTCTTCGCTCAGATCAAGAACGGCGCCCCCTTTGGCGTCTTTCTGGCCGCGGATGCCAAGACCCCGGCGCGGCTGGTGGCGGAGGGGGATGCCGTCGCGGACAGCCGCTTTACCTACGCCTTCGGTCATCTGGTGCTCTGGTCCGCCCAGGAGGGCAGCGTCGATGACCAGGGCGCGGTCCTTAAGTCCGGGGACTTTCGCCACCTGGCCATCGCTAACCCCAAGACCGCGCCCTATGGCACCGCGGCGATCGAGGTCCTGACCAGGCTCGATCTGCTGGACAAACTTCAGCCGCGCTTCGTCACCGGCGAGAACATCGGCCAGGCCCATCAGTTCGTCGCCAGCGGCAACGCCGAACTGGGCTTTGTCGCCCTGTCCCAGGGGCAACGCCGAACTGGGCTTTGTCGCCCTGTCCCAGGTGGTCGTGGACGGTAAATTGACCAAGGGCTCGGCCTGGCTAGTGCCGAATGACCTTTACAGCCCCATCCAGCAGGACGCGGTTATCCTCAAACAGGCGGCGGACAATCCGGCAGCCCAGGCCTTGGCCGACTATTTGAAGGGCGCCGCGGCGCGGGGCATCATGCTGACCTATGGCTATAGCTTCGCGGAGGGTGCCGGCCTGTGCTTGAAGGGATCGACCTTGCAGCCATCCTGCTGACCCTGAAACTGGCGGTCACCACCACCCTGATCCTGCTGCTGGTCGGCACCCCCATCGCCTGGTGGCTGGCGCGCACCCGCTCGCGCTGGAAAGGGGTGGTGGGGGCCCT
>JAGVUH010000244.1 GCA_019136395.1 Gammaproteobacteria bacterium | reverse complement strand
ACGCTGGTGACATCCTCATTGCCCGGCTCGTTCCGTGGCGTGCCCTAATCCCAACAGACCTATTGGATCGAGCGAGGTAATCAGCCCATGAAGTCTCACAACCTGTTACACGCCAGCCTGGCTGGCGCCCTCATGGCCGCTCCCCTGACCCTGATCGCGGACGATGAGGGCAATCCGCCCCCCGAGCACAGCGTCAGCGCCAATATCGGGGTGGTGAGCAATTACGTCTGGCGCGGTATCACCCAGACGGACGACAAGCCGGCGGTGCAGGGTGGCGTCGATTACAGTCACAGCAGCGGGTTCTATGCCGGGACCTGGCTATCCAACGTCGATTTCAATCTGGACGAGGACAACCCCAGCGCCGAGGTGGACCTCTACCTGGGCTATACCAATAGCATCGTCGAGGACCTGACCTATATTTTAAAGGGTATCTATTACGCCTATCCGGGGGGCCAGGATCTCAACTTCGCGGAACTTGGCGGTAGCCTGCAATACAAGTGGTTCAAGCTGGGCGTGGATTACACCGTCTATGGCGAGAATGACGAGGGCCTCTATGACGATGGCGACTGGTACTTCTCCGGCGCCTTCACCTATAGCGACCTGCCCTATGGCCTGGGCTTTAGCCTGCGCGCCGGCTATACCGATTTCAAGAACGGCGAGATCCCCTACGAGGTCCTGCTGGGCGAAGAGACCCTGGTCCGGACGGCCAGCGCCGATTACTGGAACTACGGTGCCAAGGATGCCGGGGACTTCGGTACCTTCAGCCTCAACTGGGATCAGAACAACGGCGATGACGAGATTGGTTACAACAACGATCCCAAGTTCTGGGTGGGGTGGTTGAAAACCTTCTGATGACATGCCCCGTGCGCCGAGGCACCGGGTTATACCCCTTACTGGTTGATCGCCGCTCTTTCCCGGGTCCGACTAACGATTGGAATGATGCGACGGTAAACGAGTGAGGATGCCGATCAACGCACCTTATGGCCCCTATTCACCTTCACCCCATGAAACCGTTCAAACCCCCTCTCCCCCACCCTTCCCCGCCAAGGGGGAGGGAGCAAGAGCCTCAGGAGCTTGCGCTAGCTGATGCCAGCTCAGGCAGGGGATGTGAACAAATGGCCAACCCGTTTCCACGATGCCGGCCCGAGTGCCCGGCCAACCCAGGGATGAAATTGGTAACCGCCATCATCAAACCCTTCAAGCTCGACGACGTTCGCGAGGCCCTGTCGGATGTCGGCGTTTCCGGTATCACTGTGACCGAGGTCAAGGGCTTCGGTCGCCAGAAGGGCCACACCGAGCTCTATCGCGGCGCTGAATACGTCGTCGATTTTCTGCCCAAGATCAAGATCGAGATCGCCGTGGAGCCGGATCTGGTGGACAAGGTCATCGAGGCCATCATCAGTGCTGCCCGCACCGGCAAGATCGGTGACGGCAAGATCTTCGTCTCCGAACTGGAACAGGCCCTGCGCATCCGTACCGGCGAGACGGGTATCGATGCCCTGTAGCCCCTGGGTGCTTGTTGCTTGGATGTTGTGAAGAGGTTATGCGCATGAATAAGTTGTTAACCATCCCGCTGGTGGGCCTCGGGCTCGCCCTGGCGGGGGTCGCCGGGGCCGAGGAGGCCCTGAAACCCGCTGCGGACCTGGTCGCCGTCGCCCCCACCGTCGATAAGGGCGACACCGCCTGGATGCTGGTCTCCACCGCCCTCGTCGCCCTGATGGTCATCCCCGGTCTGGCCCTTTTCTATGGTGGCCTGGTCCGTTCGAAGAACATGCTGTCGGTGCTGATGCAGGTCTTCATGATCTTCTCCCTGATGATGGTGCTGTGGTTCGTCTATGGCTATTCCATCGCCTTCACCGAGGGCAACGCCTTCTTTGGCGGCTTCTCAAAGCTCTTCCTCGATGGAGTCACGGTGGAATCGGTGGCCGCCACCTTCAGCAAGGGCGTCTACATCCCCGAATTCGCCTATATCATCTTCCAGGCCACCTTTGCCGCCATCACCCCCGCCCTCATCGTCGGCGCCTTCGCCGAGCGCATGAAATTCTCGGCGGTGATGTTGTTCACGATCCTCTGGTTCACCTTCGCCTACCTGCCCATGGCCCACATGGTGTGGTACTGGGCCGGCCCGGATGCTTACACCGACGCCGCCGCGGCCGAGGCCGCCGCCGCCACCGCGGGCTTCCTCTTCCAGAAGGGTGCCCTGGACTTCGCCGGCGGTACCGTGGTGCACATCAACGCCGCCATGGCCGGCCTGGTGGGCGCCTATCTGGTGGGCAAGCGCATCGGCTACGGACGTGAGCACCTCCCGCCCCACAGCCTGACGCTGACCATGGTCGGCGCCTCCCTGCTGTGGATCGGCTGGTTCGGCTTCAACGCCGGCTCCAATCTGGAAGCCAACGGCCTCACCGCCCTGGCCTTCCTCAACACCATGGTCGCCACCGGCGCCGCGACCCTGTCCTGGACCACGGCCGAGTCCCTCCTCAAGGGCAAGCCCTCCCTGTTGGGCGCGGCCTCGGGCGCGGTGGCCGGTCTGGTCGCCGTCACCCCCGCCGCCGGCTGGGTCGGCCCCAGCGGCGCCCTGGTGATCGGCCTGGTCGCCGGTCTGCTGTGCCTCTGGGGCGTCAATGGTCTCAAGCGCCTGCTGGGCGCGGACGATGCCCTGGACGTCTTCGGCATCCACGGCGTGGGTGGCATCGTGGGCGCCCTGCTCACCGGCGTCTTCGCCAATCCGGAATTGGGTGGGGTGGGCGTCTATGACTACGTCGCCAACGCCGTCGCCCCCTTCGACACCCTGGCCCAGGTCACCAGCCAGGCCTGGGGCGTGGGCGTGGCGATCCTCTGGTCGGGTCTGGTCGCCCTGATCGCCTTCAAGCTGGTGGACCTCGTCGTCGGTCTGCGCGTCCCCGAGGACGAGGAACGCGAGGGTCTCGACATCACCGCCCACGGCGAGAGCGCCTATCGGTACTGATTCTGATGCGCCAGTGGCAAGGACGCCAGGGGGCCCTCGGGCCCCCTTTTTGCGCGCCCGTGAGTTTATTGGCTTACAAGCCTTCTCGCCTCCCCTGCCGCCTGGCCTGGCCTGGCCTGGCCGTGTCTGATCTGGTATGGCATGGCTAGCGCAAGCCGCGGATTCTCTTGCTCCCTCCCCCCCGGCGGGGGAGGGTTGGGGAGAGGGGGGTATGAAGGGTTAAGTTAGCTTCAGGTTTCAGAGGAGGGTATTCGCGATGACCTACTGCGTGGGCATAAGCGTCGATTCGGGACTGGTGTTCGCCTCGGACTCCCGCACCAACGCGGGCTCCGACCAGGTCAGCAGCTACGGCAAGATGCACACCCTGGGCATTGCCGGGGAGCGGCAGTTCGTGATCCTGACGGCGGGCAACCTGGCCACCTCCCAGGCGGTGGTGGCCCAGTTG
>JAGVUH010000080.1 GCA_019136395.1 Gammaproteobacteria bacterium | reverse complement strand
GGGGACGGGCGGGACGGATGGGGACATGGGAGGACCTCCGGGTGAGCATGGACGGAGGCCCCACGGTAACGGGACGGGGGTGGGATTTCATGCAGGCTTACCGGAAGGACACGGCGGAACGGCAGGCGGGCTATTTCGCCGCACTGGCGGTGGAGGATGTCTGGGGGATTGGTCGCCAGTGGAGTGCCCTACTGAACAAGCTGGGGCTAAAGACCGTGGCGGACCTCCAGCGGGCGGACTCTCCACGCTGCAACGCCAGTTCAACGTCGTCCTGGCCAAGACGGTCCTGGAACTGAATGGCATCTCTCGCCTGCCGCTGGAGGAGGCCCCACCACCCCGGCAGCAGATCATCGCCTCCCGCAGTTTCGGCATCCCGGTGACGACCTTGGCGATGCTCAGTGAGGCGGTGGCCAGCCACACCGCCCGGGCGGCGGCCAAGCTCCGGAAGGAGGGGCTCCAGGCAGGTCTGATCCAGGTGTTCATCGCCACCAACCCCTTCAAGCCCGAGGCGCCCCAGTATCACCCCGGAGCCACGGTACCCCTGTCCATCCCCACGGCGGACACCACGCGGCTGTTACGGGCCGCCCGGGTCGGTCTGCGGCACATCTACCGGGAGGGTTACGAATACAAAAAGGCGGGGGTGGTCCTGCTGGACCTGGCGCCGGTGGGGGCGGTGACGGGAGACCTGTTCGCGGCGACCCGGATAGAAGCGACGGAACGCCGGGAGCGGCTGATGGCGGTCATGGATGGCATCAATACCCGCTGGGGGCGGGGGACGGTGCGCTACCTGGCGGAGGGGCTGGCGCAGCCCTGGCAGATGCGCCGGGGGCGGATGACGCCCAGGTACACGACCTGTTGGGAGGAGTTGCCGGTGGCGGTGGGCTAGGCGGGATGCTTACCCGCCTGTCCGAATTTAGATGCAACACTCCTGGATTGGTCAAGGTGGGTCTATCCAGTCAATAAGGCCGCTGGTTGTAACGTTTTGTCAGCGTCGAAGTCTTATGGGCCTTACCATGCTGAACCATTGGGTGTCGGTCGAAGGTATAACTGAATCCTCTCAGACAGACTTTGCATGCTGCTATCTGCGTCTTCCTAAACCAGGGGCTCCACCTTGAACGCACGGGCTACCACCACGATGACCATCGGGGTTGAACAGCCTGGCAAGTTCTTGCTGCCGCGTTGGTTTCCGTGGTGGCGATGAAACCACTCCACCCACATCCTTGGCCGTGCCGTTGTACTTGGCCAAGTAGTCACTAAGGTTGCCTTCTGTTTTGCGAGCGCTCGCAGCACGCTTAAGCACCAACCCAGATCCTTTGAACGAAAAGTCTAATCCCGCAGAATCACAATACCAACGTAGCATTGGCTTGAAAAACTTGTGACCATGAAAATGATCGAGTGTTCGCTTTATAAGAGTATAGTCACCATACTGGTGAAAGTGTTCAATATGGTCTTCGGCAAGCTGTATAAATTTCGTGGACTTGATAACCTTCTCCCAATTGATGAATTCTGAAATTTCAGGATCAAAAAGGGATTTGAGTATTTGTCTTGGCTTTGTGCTCATGGACTCAACCTCATGCGCTAAGATGAATTATCATTTCGGAGGCGACAGGATTTATGTCTGCAATGTTCATTACAAATTACTGTGTAGATAAAGCAGATTATGACGGTATTGTTATTATAATTAAATCATCGTTATTCAGTTCGTTATCATATCAGATGTGCTTGTCTGCTAAACATAATTAGCAATCGTGCATGCGTCTTAGGCACACAATCTATCCCACAATTTCAGGAGAGACACATGAGCCCGCTTTACTGGTTCATTCTGGCCTATCTGGTCGTAGGTATTATCGTGGCTGTCTGGATACTCCAGAAGGACAATAAGGAGCAACGAGTAGACCTAAAAGGCAAACTGCACGCATTGAGCGCGAACTTGATGGGTCCTTGGCGACGAAGCGTTATTAGCGTAACAACAATTATATCAATTGGTTGAACGAGTTTCGCCCCCCTTTTCTTGAATAATCCGGGTTAGGGCGCGGCTTTCAAACACAAGAAAAAAAGGCAGAGTAGGTTTGATCCGGCGAGGCTTCGTCCCTTCTTCTGAGCGAATGTCGGATTACACTCAGTCCCTAAACGGTCTTCATAGGCAGGATAAATTCGATCTACCTGGGCTGTAACACGCCAGTGTTGCGAACCTGTGTCGAAACCATGGGGCTAGACCCAACACATGCGCTATGCCAGCAACGGCGC
>JAGVUH010000222.1 GCA_019136395.1 Gammaproteobacteria bacterium | reverse complement strand
ATCGCCCGTCCCATCCTCATCGGCTGGCCCAGCGTGATCGAATACCGGTTGCAGAAGGCCAAGCTGCGCATGCGCCCGGGCGTTGACTTCGACCTGGTCAACCCGGAATCCGACGAGCGCTACCGCGAATGCTGGGAGGCCTACCTCAAGCTGATGGCGCGCCGCGGCGTGACCCCGGCCATCGCCAAGTCCACCCTGCGCCGCGACACCACCGTCATCGGCGCCATGCTCCTCCGGCTGGGCTACGCCGATGGCCTGCTGTGCGGCACCAGCGGGCTCTACGCCGACCACCTCCAGGTGATTCGCGACGTCATCGGCAAGCGCTCCTGCGTCAACACCCTGGCGGCGATGAATTTTCTCATGCTGCCCGGCCGCTCCCTGTTCATGTGCGATACCCACGTCAACCAGGACCCGGATGCCCAGCAGATCGCCGAGATGACCCTCCAGGCCGCCGAGCAGGTGCGCCACTTCGGCGTCCAGCCCAAGGTGGCCCTGCTGTCCCACTCCAATTTCGGCTCCAGCCCCTCGGAATCGGCGCGCAAGATGAGCCACGCCGCCGCCCTCATCGACGCCATGAGCGCCGGGGAACTGGAGGTGGACGGCGAGATGCATGGCGACGCCGCCCTCTCCGAGGAGTTCCGCCGCGCCGCCAACCCGGACTCGCCCCTCAAGGGCGAGGCCAACCTGCTGATCATGCCCAACATCGACGCCGCCAACATCGCCTACAACCTGCTCAAGATGACTGGTGGCGAGGGCGTGACCATCGGTCCCATCCTCCTCGGTGCCGCCCGCCCGGTGCATATCCTCACCACCACCTCCACCGTCCGCCGCCTGGTCAACATGGCCGCCCTGGCGGTGGTGGAGTCCCTGGAGCGTTGAGGTGACGGCGCCAGTCCACACCTGAGGAACTGGCGCCGGCCGCAATCTCCGTTTCTCATCAGGATCATCATCTTGGCACTCGCGATTTTTGACCTCGACAACACCCTGCTGGCGGGGGATTCGGATTATCTCTGGGGCCTGTTCCTCGCCGAACAGGGGATCGTCGATCGCGTCCATTACGAGCGGGAAAACGAGCGTTTCTACCGCGAATACCAGGAGGGACGGCTCGATATCCAGGAATTCCTGCGCTTTTCACTCCGGGTCCTGCGTGACCACGACCGGGAGGCCTTGCTCGGCTGGCGGTCCCGCTTCCTGGACGAGAAGATCGAACCCATCGTCCTCGCCGGCGCACTGGCCCTGGTGGAGCGGCACCGGGCCGCGGGGGACACCCTGCTGATCATCACCGCCACCAACGCCTTCGTCACCGCGCCCATCGCCGACCGCTTCGGCATTCCCCACCTCATCGCCAGCATCCCCGAGGAGCGGGGGGGGCGCTTCACCGGCGAGGTCGCCGGGACCCCCTCCTTCCAGCACGGCAAGGTCGAACGGCTGCGCGAATGGCTGACCGAGCGGGGTGGCGACCTGAGCGGCAGCCACTTCTACAGCGACTCCCATAACGACATCCCCCTGCTGGAACTGGTTGACCGCCCCGTGGCGGTGGACCCGGACGAACGCCTTGCCCGCCATGCCCGCCAGCGGGGTTGGCCCATCATCTCCCTCCGCGACCCCTTGCCCGGCAGGGGCCTCGACTGAGCGACCTTGAAAACCAACCCGCTCTCTTCACCAGCCCCGAGGCCCTGGCCGCGGCGAGGGTGCCGATGCAACCTTTAGCCGCCCTCTGGCGGGGGCTGATGTTCTTGCTGCACCTGCTGACCGCCTTCCTGCTGGTTGCCCTGCTCATCGCCCCCGCCCGGGCGCGGGGGCGTCGCTTCGCCCAGGCCCCGGCCCTGTCTCGCTGGTGGTACCGGCGCCTGTGCCGCATCCTGGGGCTGCGCCTGGTGGTGACGGGGGAGTTGGCGCCCGGGGTACTGCTGGTGGCGAACCATGTCTCCTGGCTCGACATCCCGGTCCTCGGCGCCCAGGGTGACCTCTGCTTCCTTTCCAAGGCGGAGATCCGCGCCTGGCCCCTGATCGGCTGGATGGCCGAGGTCCTGGGCACCCTCTTCATCAGCCGCGGCGCCCATCAGGCCCGCGGGCTGGCCGAACAGATCGCCGCGCGCGCCCGCGACGGCCAGGTGGTGGTCATCTTTCCCGAGGCCACCACCAGTGATGGCTCCTGGCTGCGGCCCTTCCACCCCCGCCTCTTTGCCGCCGCCCAGGACAGCGGCGCCGCCCTCCAGCCCGTCGCTATCCGCTATGGCGAACCGG
>JAGVUH010000511.1 GCA_019136395.1 Gammaproteobacteria bacterium | reverse complement strand
GTGGCGGGTTTTTCATTCCGTGCCGGAGCAGGTGTGGCGGCGGGCCCCTCCGCCCTTGCCGGCGGGGGTGTGGCCGCAGGCTTCTCACTCTTCGCGGGCGAGGATTTGGGGGCGAGGCTGGTGGGGGTAGGGCTCTCGCTCAAGGCGGGGGCGACGGGCGCGGTCTTCGGCGGCATCTTCACGGTCGCGCCGGGCTTTTTGGGATCGACAATTTTTTTGGCCATCGCAATATCCAGGTTCTGGGTCCCCGCCTTGGGCTGGCAAGGACCGGGACCACAATGGCCCTTGCGGTGGCCGTCACAGGGGAAGGGGTGAGCGGATTATACCCGCCGCCGATGGCTTCCCCGCGGGTCAGGATTACTCCTCGGTTTCGACGATCACCCCGCTACCGTCTCGCCCCTCGACAATGACCAGCTTGCCCAGGGTGGGGTGGCGCAGGGCCCAGACTTTGAAGTCCTGATGGGCCTGGGTGGCCACAACTTCACACTCATCGCGCAGGTCCGAGAGGACCTGGAATTCAGCTTCTAGGGTGCGCATGGCGACTCTCCACGTCAAACAAGCGAAAAATGCCTGATCATGGGCCTAGTTTACCGGGAAGCGCCCAGGGATTCGCGCCTGACGCGCGCCTTCGCCACGGCCCAATCCCTGAACGCCTTCAGTGGGGCGCACGCTCAGGCGGGGCACATCCCACTCCGGGCGGCCTGGGCGGCGCGAAAGGCCGGGGAACGGCGATCACCGCCGCGCTGCCGGGGCTGGGTGCGACGGTTGACCAGGCCCTCGATGTCCCGGGCGAAGACCTCGTCGCCCAACAGCCAGGATTTATTGGTGGCGTCGCGGATCCGTTGCACCGTCGCCGGCTCCAGGGGCGTGGCGCACAGGGCCCGGTAAGCGGTCTGGCGGGCAATCTTCGAACGGCCCAGGCGCTGATAGCGGGGATGGGGGCTGACCAGTCGGTCCTCGTTCCCCAGGGCATGGCAGCCGTAGCTGGACCAGTCATAGTCCCCGGGGTCCGCGACCAGACCGGCCCGGACGGGATTAAGTTCCAGGTAGCGGGCGCAGGGGAGAAAAAAGGCCTCCGGGTCCAGGAGGGTCGCCCGGTACCGGCCTTCCCACAGCGGGCCGCTGGCCTGATAGCGCTCGTTGAAGTACCTAACGTAATAGCGACCAATGCTCTGCATCAGCTTGCCGATACCGTCCTCGGCCCGGGGGGTCAGGAGCAGGTGAAAGTGATCGGGCATCAGGACGTAGGCATGGATGGCGCAGCCGAATTTTTCACTGGCGGCACCTTTGGATCAGATGTTGTGGATAGCCAGGCAGGACAAAACGGGGCAGACGGGCCATGGGGGGTGGCTCCAGAGGTAGTGACCTGACAATGAGTATAGACCGGCTTCCGGCCGACTCCGGGTCATTGAGGTCTCCCCGCGGCGCGGGCGCTATCCTTCACCGACGCTAAATTCTGGTAATGGGCGCGTCACCTGCACTAAACTCCGCCCCGGTCGTGGCCATCCATCCCTGGTGCCCCACCAGGATGCGGCGGTGGCAATTAACCTGAACAAAACGAGGAGCCCCACTGACATGAAACGCACATCCATCCTTATGGGACTTGTTTGCCTTGGCCTGGCCTTCGTGGCTCAGGCCGAGGAGCCCATCGTCATCAAATTCAGCCATGTCGTGGCGGCGGATACCCCCAAGGGCAAGGCGGCGGAACACTTCGCCAAGGTTGCTGCGGAGAAGACCAAGGGCAAGGTCAAGGTTGAGGTCTATCCCAACAGTACCCTGTATAAGGACAAGGAGGAGGTCGAGGCCCTGCAGCTCGGCTCGGTGCAGATGCTGGCCCCCTCCCTGGCCAAGTTCGCCCCCCTGGGCGTGAAGGAATTCGAGGTCTTCGACCTGCCCTATATCTTCGACGACTATGATCAGCTTCATGCCGTCACCGAGGGCCCGGTGGGCAAGTCCCTGCTCGACAAGTTGGGCGACAAGGGCATCCTGGGCCTGGCCTACTGGGATAACGGCTTCAAGGTCATGAGCGCCAACAAGCCCTTGCGCGAGGTCAAGGACTTCCGCGGCCAGAAGATGCGCATCCAGTCCTCCAAGGTCCTGGAGGCGCAGATGAAGGCCCTGGGCGCCAGCCCCCAGGTCATGGCCTTCTCCGAGGTCTATCAGGCCCTCCAGACCGGCGTGGTGGATGGCACCGAGAACCCGCCCTCCAACCTCTACACCCAGAAGATGTTTGAGGTGCAGAAGTACGTGACCCATTCCAACCACGGTTACCTGGGTTACGCGGTCATCGTCAACAAGCCCTTCTGGGAGGGTCTGCCCGCGGACATCCGCAAGTCCCTCGAAGAGGCCATGGCCGAATCCACCAAGTACGCCAACGACATCGCCAAGCAGGAGAACGATGACTCCCTGGCTAAGGTCAAGGCGAGTGGCAAGAGCGAGATCATTGAGCTCACCCCCGAGCAGAAGCTGGCCTGGAAGAAGAAGCTGGTCACGGTCCATAAGGAAATGGAAGACCGGATCGGCAAGGACCTGATCCAGTCCATCTACAAAGTCACTGGTTGCGATTGCGGCAAACTTTGAGCCTGACGCGAATCAGGCGGGCAGGGGGAGCTAGCCGCGCGGGCGCCCCCGCCACTCCCCCTGCCCCTTCGTTCGACCCGCATCACAAGCACTAAGCCGACCTTTTCGCTCATCGCCTGACATTGGGTCGGGGCGGGTTCCCGGCCTGCCGGAGAATCGCCGTGCTTAAAGTCCTCGACCATCTGGAGGAGTGGCTCATCGCCTTCCTCATCGGGGCGGCGACACTGATCATCTTTGTCGCCGTCCTCCATCGCTATACCCTCGACATGGCCGCAACCTGGGAATGGGATGCCCTTTACGATGCCCTGTTCGCCATCAATCTCGGCTGGGCGCAGGAACTCACTATCTACATGTTCGTCTGGATGGCCAAGTTCGGTGCCGCCTATGGCGTCCGTACTGGCATTCACGTCGGCGTGGATGTCCTGATCAACAACCTCCGGGAGAACGTCCGCGCCAAATTCGTGCTCCTCGGGCTCTTCGCCGGCGCCCTCTTTACCGGCGCCGTCGGCTCCTTTGGCGTCAAATTCGTCTGGCACCTCGCCCACACGGCCCAGATCACCCCGGATCTGGAGATGCCGGTCTGGATCGTCTATCTGGCGATCCCCCTGGGGTCCTTCCTCATGTGCTTCCGCTTCCTACAGGTGGCCTGGTCCTTCTACCGCACCGGCGAGCTGCCCCAGCACGATCACGCCCGCGTCGAGGGCTTGGAGGAGGAGGTCGAGGCCGCCCAGGAGACCGGCCGGCCGGAACGGGTCCTGATCGGCGAGGCCATCTCCATCGCCGAGGACAAGGAACATATCCATGGCGCGCACCTGCCCGAGTATGACCGGGCTGACGCGCTCACCGCCAAAGAGGAGGGGCGTAAATGAACGGTCTGATCATCTTTGGCATCCTGGTCGCCCTGATGCTGACCGGCATGCCGGTCTCCATCGCCCTGGGCCTGACAGTGCTGAGCTATCTCTTCGCCTTCACCGAGGTCCCCATCGAGTCCGTCGGCCTCAAGCTCTTCACCGGCATCGAAAAGTTCGAGATCATGGCGATCCCCTTCTTTATCCTCGCCGGCAACTTCCTGACCCATGGTGGGGTGGCGCGACGCATGATCAACTTCGCCACCAGCATGGTCGGCCACTACCACGGCGGCCTTGGCCTGGGGGCCGTTTTCGCCTGCGCCCTGTTCGCAGCGGTCTCCGGGTCCTCCCCGGCGACGGTGGTGGCCATCGGCTCCATCCTGCTGCCCGCCATGGTCAAGCAGGGCTTTCCGTCGCGCTTTGGCGTCGGCACCATCGCCAGCGCCGGGGGTCTGGGCATCCTCATCCCGCCCTCCATCGTCATGGTGATGTACGCCGTCTCCACCAACTCCTCGGTGGGCGCCCTCTTCATCGCCGGCATCATCCCTGGGGCGGTGCTGGCCCTGATGCTGGGTCTGACCACCTGGTACATCGCCCGCCGCAATGGCTACCCCCGCATGCCCAGGGTCAATTGGGCGGGACGGGTGAAGGCCTTCCGCAAATCCGTCTGGGGTCTGCTGCTGATCGTGATCGTTATGGGCGGCATCTACTCCGGCATGTTCACCCCCACTGAGGCCGCGGCCATGAGCGCCGTCTACGCATTCGTGATCGCCGTCTTCGTTTACAAGGACCTGAAAATCCCGCAAGTGGGGCGGGTGCTGCTGGACTCGGCCAACATGTCGGCCATGCTGCTCTACATCATCACCAATGCCGTCCTCTTCTCCTTCATCCTCACCTACGAGAATATCCCCCAGGCCCTGGCGCAATGGCTGGTGGAAACGGGGCTGGGACCCATCGGCTTCCTGGTGGTGGTGAACCTCCTGCTGTTGCTGGCTGGGAACATCATGGAGCCCTCGTCCATCATCCTGATCACGGCGCCCATCCTGTTTCCGGTGGCGACGGCCCTGGGGATCGACCCCATCCACTTTGGCGTCATGATCGTGGTCAACATGGAGATCGGCATGATCACTCCGCCGGTGGGGCTGAATCTCTACGTGGCGAGTGGTATCTCCCGCATGGGGATGACCGAGACCACCATCGCCTGCGTCCCCTGGCTGCTGACCATGCTGCTATTCCTGATGATCATCACCTACTGGCCACCCCTCTCGCTCTGGCTGCCCCGGACCCTGGGGATGATGTAAGGGTCCCCCGGGTTTTCCCGGAGGTCAGGGATTGACTAGCGTCGCCGACGGGGCCCGCGTGCCCCGTCGGTCGTCATCTTCGCCGATGGGGAGGCAGGGACGATCACCCCTCCCAGGGAAGCTGCTGAGCCACGCCCACCCTGCGCTAGCCTGTTCAAGGCCGTGAAAAAATCCAATTTCGTTCTTGGCCCGCGCTGACCCGATTCCGCCATGGAACTGAAAACCATGCTCAACATGCTGGCGGTGTTCCAGACCGCCGCGGCCCTGGGCATGTTGGTCGCCACCCGCAAACAGGTCAGTTACCGGGGCTTTGGCCTCTGGACCCTGGCCTTCTTTCTCATGGCCTTCGGCATCACCCTGATCAGTCAGCGGGGCCAGATCGCGCCCTTTCTCAGCATCCTGGTGGCCAATGCCATGATCCTTGGCGCCATTGCCGTCTTCCATCAGGGCACCCATCTCTTCTTCAGGCTGCCCGGCCGTTCGCCCCTTTATGTCGACGCGTTGGTGATCGCGGTGAGCCTCATCGCCCTGCTCCCCCTGGTGCCGACGCCCCCTGGGGTGGCCTTGACCTCCCGAACCCTGGCCCTTGCCAGCGGTCTGTTCCTGCTGTGCGTCCATGCCGGTGTCCGACCCCTCATCCATACGCGATCGTCCTTTGGGCTGTGGCTCCTCTCCATCGGCTTGCTCCTGCTGGCGTTGTTCAATCTTTCCCGCCTGGCCTTCGCCCTGCGGGCGGGGACGGGTCTTTACGACGAGCATGTGCTGTGGCAATCGAACATGGTCTGGGGCGCTACCGTGACCATCATGATCCTGGTGGGCTGCCTGATGCTGGTCCATGAGGTCACCCTGGACAAACTCCAGCGCCGGATGGCCGAGATCGACGACCTGAATCGCAATCTGGAGACCCGGGTCGCGGAGGCCACCGCCCTGCGCATCGCCCAGCAGGATCTGCTGGTGCGCCAGTCCCGCCAGGCGGCCATGGGAGAGATGCTGGGGACCATCGCCCATCAGTGGCGCCAGCCCCTCAGCACCATCGGTCTCATCGTCCAGAGCCTACGCAAGGCCTTCGACAACCAACGCCTGGATGCGGCCTTCATGGCCAAGGCCGATACCGATGCTCGCCGGCAGATCGAGATCATGTCGGACACCATCGACACCTTTCGCGCCTTCCTCAAGCCGGACAAGCAGAAGCTGGCCTTTTCACCGGCGCGGGTCCTGCGGGATGCCATCGCCTTCCTGGAGCGGCAACTGGCCGCCAGTCGGATTCATATCGAGACGGATATCTCCCCGGAGGCCCTGACGGTCATGGGTAATCCCAACGAGTTCAAGCAGGCCCTGATCAACCTCATCGTCAACGCCCGGGAGGCCATCAGGAGCCGTGTCGCCCGCGGCTGGCCAGGTGTCGGACGGATCAAGGTCACCCTGACCGAAGACCAGGGGCTGGTGATCGTCCGGGTGGCGGATAACGGCGGCGGTTTTGCCCCGGAACATCTGCCAGCCCTGTTCGATCCCTATTTCACGACCAAGGAGGGCGAGGGGGGGACGGGTCTCGGGCTCTATATCAGCCGGCTAATCGTCGAGGACGGCATGAATGGCCGCATCGAGGCGCGGAATGAGGGCGAGGGGGCCGCGTTCACCATCACCCTCGGGGCATGCCGGCATGGCTGATCTCCGGGACCTCAGGCTGCTCTATGTCGAGGACGAGGAGGAGCAGCGGGAACTGGTGAAAGGCCTGCTGGAAATGGATGGCGCTCAGGTGATCGGGGCCGCCAACGGGGTCGCGGCCCTGGAGTGTCTGGCCTACGCGGAGGTCGACATCCTCGTCAGTGACATTCGCATGCCCTTTCTGGATGGTCTCGGCCTGGCGGAGCGGGTGCTCGCGCGCTATCCCCAGATGCCGGTGGTGCTTTGTACCGCCTTTACCGATACCGACTATCTGCTCCGCGCCATCGAACTCGGGGTAAGCGCCTATGTCCCCAAACCCCTCGATTACGCCAAACTGGCCGCTGAGATCGACCGGATCGCCCGGCCCGTGCGGCAGCGACAACGCATCACCCGGCTGGAGCAGGAGGCGCTGCGCCCCCTGAGCCGCATCCTGGGTGATTCCCCCAGCATGCGGGCCCTCGCCGCCCAGGCCCGGGCCCTGGCCCAGACCCGGTATCCCATCCTCCTGCTGGGCGAGACCGGCACGGGCAAATCCCTGCTGGCGCGGAAGCTGCACGAGGCCAGTCCCCTGGCCGGTGGACCCTTCGTGGTCGCGCACCTGGGGGCCATTCCCGAAACGACGGCGGAATCCGAACTCTTTGGTCATGTCCGCGGGGCCTTTACCGGCGCCCTCAAGGACCGCCTGGGCCTCTTTCGTCAGGCCCAGGGCGGCACCCTGTTCCTGGATGATATCGACACCGCTTCCCTGGCCCTCCAGGCCAAAATCCTGCATGCGGTGGAGACCGGCCGGATCACCCCCCTGGGCGCGGACCGGCCCCTGGCCTTCGATACCCGCCTCCTCGCCGCCAGCAATATCGACCTGCTGGCAGCGGCCCAGGTCGGACGTTTTCGCCTGGACCTCTTTTATCGCCTGGGTAATCTCCCCCTCCGCCTGCCGCCCCTGCGCGAACGCGGCGCGGAGATCCTGACCCTGGCGCGCGCCTTCCTGCGCGAGGCCTGCAACGATCTCGGGCGGGAGGTACCGGAGTTCGAGCCAGGGGCCATAGCCCTGCTCCAGTCCCATCCCTGGCCGGGCAACCTGCGGGAACTCAAGTTCATCATGGGCAGCCTGGCGATCTTCGCCGGGCAGAGCCTGACGGCGGCGGATATCCAGGCCCGGCTCCTGCCGGAGATCCCCATCGCGGACGAGGGTACCGCCCCGAACCTCCCCACCGGCCGGCCCCTGACCCTGGCCGAGGCGGAGGTGGCGGCCATTCGCGCCGCCCTGCAGGCCGCCAAGGGCGTGCGCACCGAGGCCGCCCGTCTCCTCGGCATCGACTATCAACGCCTCAAACGCAAGCTGACCAAATACGGGTTGGCCCCCTAACGCCCGTCGATCCTCCCCGGTTATTTTGGCTAGTCAAAATAACCAGTCCCCATCACATTGCAGCGTGCCCTGCCGCGGGCTTCCCGGGATGACTCATTGATTGCAAAGCAGTTACGGTTTCGTGACCGGCTGGCATGAAATCTGTCATGAATACCGAGATGTCCTGATCTTCCGCTGCCTGCTGTCCGACGGCGAAGGCGGTCAGGGCTCCCTGATTGGTGCCGGCCCGCGTCAGCACCACCCACCATGTTCACCAGCCTGATAGGGGACCCCGATGTTCAGCGCCATGATGCCGAAAAAGAATGAGTTTTTCGTCCAGTTCAACAATCATGCCGATCGCTGCGCCGCGGCCGGCAACGCCATGATGAGAATGATGACGCAGTTGGGCCGGTCCCCGGAGGAGGTCGCTCGCCTCATCCAGGAAATCGACATGGCCGAGTCCAGTGGCGACGACATCGAGCATGAAACCATCGTCATGCTGCACAAGTCCTTCATTACCCCCATCGACCGTGACCAGATCCACATGATCACCAGTGGCCTCGACAGCATCCTGGACCGCATCCAGGACGTCGGCGAGTCCGTCATCCTCTATGACATCCAGGAGGCCACCCCCGAGGCGCGGGAGATGGCCGAAATCGCCGCCGACGCGGTGGAAAAGGTGCGCAAGACCGTCGCCCTGCTCGACAAACTGGCGGAGACCACCACCGCCCTGGAGTACTGCAAGGCGGTCGATGAGCTGGAATCCAAGGCCGACAAGGTCTGGCGTGCCGGTGTCTCCCGTCTGTTCCGCGAGGAAAAGGACCCCGTGCAGATCATCAAGCTGAAGGGCATGTATCAGATTCTGGAGGACGTGCTGGAGGCCGCCGAAGACGTGGCCCATACCCTCGAAGAAGTCATCCTCGCCAACGCTTGAGGACCCCCCCATGGAAGCGCAAGCCGCGGTTTTAATTGGCACCTGGACTCTGGTCCTACTCATCGCGGTGGCCTTGGCCTTCGACTTCATGAACGGGTTTCATGACGGGGCCAACTCCATCGCCACCATCGTCGCCACCGGGGCCATGACCCCCAAAATGGCGGTGCTCTTTGCCGCCTCCCTCAACTTCCTCGCCATCTGGGTCTTCCAGCTCAAGGTCGCGGCCACCGTCGGCAAGGGGGTCATCGACCCCGCCTTCGTCGACCACTACGTCATCTTCGGCTGTCTGGTGGGCGCCCTGTTCTGGAACATCGTCACCTGGTACTACGGCATCCCCTCCTCGTCCTCCCATGCCCTCATCGGCGGCCTGGTGGGCGCCACCATCGCCAAGATCGGTGGCGGCGATGCCATCGTCTGGGGCAGTCTCTGGCAGCTCAAGGGTCTGATCACCGTCCTCTGCTTCATTATCCTCTCGCCCCTGCTCGGCTTTCTCATTGGCGGTACCCTCCAGGTCCTGACCGCCTGGATCTTCCGCAATCAGACACCGCATAAGGTCGGGCGATGGTTCTTGCGCGCCCAGATCGTCTCGGCGGGTATCTATTCCCTGGCCCATGGCGGCAACGACGCGCAGAAGACCATTGGTATCATCTGGCTGTTGCTGATCACCGCCGGGGCCGGGGCCGTCCCCCTGGTGGGTCATGAGGTGACCAAGGACGTCTCGACCTTGCCCATGTGGGTGGTCTATGCCTGCTACTTCGCCATCGCCTGGGGTACCTACCTGGGTGGCTGGCGTATCGTCAAGACCATGGGCTCGAAGATCACCAAGCTGACCCCGGTCAGTGGCTCCAACGCCGCCCTGGGCGGTGGCATCACCCTGGGCCTGGCGACCATGGCCGGCATCCCGGTCTCCACCACCCATACCATCACCGGCTCCATCTTTGGCGTCGGCAGCACCCGCGGCAAGTACGCGGTGCGCTGGGGTTTGGCGGGGCGCATCGTCATGGCCTGGGTGTTGACCATCCCGGCCAGCGGCCTGGTAGCAGCCATCTTCTGGTGGATCGGGACCAAGACCTTCTGAAGTCATCGCCCCGACAGCCGGTACCGGCGGTCCGTGAGTCCGGTGGTCCGGCCGTCTGGTCGTTAGCGCCAGGGATGGCGGATAACCCTTCCAAATCACTCTCCCCAATCCCCCGCCACGGGGAAAAAAATGCAATCCGTGGCTTGCGCCAAACCTGCCAGCCCAGGAAAAGTGGAAGACTGACGACTTAGGCTGGCGATCAACCCTTTTCGGTGAGCACATCGGGCGGGGCCTGCGACTCCCCCAGCGACGGTCCGTCCGGTGTGATCACCGCCTTGACTTTTGGCCATCCCTTGGCGGCGCTAAGATAGCCACTTACCCCGGCCCCGCTCGCCAGTTGCTGTACCCCTGAGATCCATCATGACCGTCTGCTGCCCGGTGGACTTCATCCTTTTCGCCTTGACCTTGTTGGGCGTGGCCTTCTTCCATCGGCATACCCTGCTGGTCGCCCTGAGCGGCGTGGGCATCATCACCCTCTACAAACTCACCTTTACCGGCTTCGCCGCCGGTCCCGGGCTGACGGGCCTGATGTTGCATCTGGGCCATGAATGGGTCCTGCTCGCCAACCTGCTCGGGCTTCTGCTGGGCTTCGCCCTTCTGGCGCGGCATTTCGAGGACAGCCACCTGCCGCAACTCCTGCCGCGCTTCCTGCCGGATGGCTGGCTGGGTGGCTTCGTTCTTCTGGTCATCATCTTCCTGTTGTCGAGTTTCCTCGACAACATCGCCGCCGCCCTGATCGGGGGCACCATCGCCGCCGGGGTCTTCCGTTACCGGGTGCATATCGGTTATCTCGCCGCCATCGTCGCCGCCTCCAACGCCGGCGGCTCGGGCAGCGTTCTTGGGGACACCACGACCACCATGATGTGGATTTCGGGTGTTGCACCCCAGGACGTTGTTCACGCTTACGTCGCCGCTGGCGTGGCGCTCCTGGTGTTCGGCTTGCCCGCCGCCCTCCAGCAGCACCGGTATCAGCCGGTCCAGCGCGAGGTACCCGCCGGCATCCGCGTGGATTGGGCGCGCCTGGGGATCGTGGCGGCCATCCTGGGGGCAGCGGTGGTGACCAATCTCCTCATCAACCTGCACTTCAAGGAATTGGGCGATGATTTTCCCTTCCTGGCGGTCGCGGTCTGGATCGTCATCCTCGCCACCTCACCCCTCCGCCAACCGGCCTGGGGCCTGCTCCCGGAGACCCTGAAGGGCAGCCTGTTCCTCCTCTCCCTGGTGGTATGCGCCTCCATGATGCCGGTGGAGCGCCTGCCGGCGGCCTCCTGGTATTCGGCCCTGATCCTGGGCTTCGTCTCCGCGGTCTTCGACAACATCCCCCTGACCGCCCTGGCGCTCAAGCAGGGGGGCTTCGACTGGGGTCTTCTCGCCTACGCGGTCGGTTTTGGCGGCTCCCTCATGTGGTTCGGCAGTTCGGCCGGGGTGGCGTTGTCCAACCTCTACCCCCAGGCCAAGTCGGTGGGGGCCTGGCTGACCAAGGGCTGGCACCTCAGCCTGGCCTACATGCTGGGGTTCTTCGCTCTATTATTCACCCTGGGCTGGCAACCACCCGCTGAACCCGAATCAGGCCCGCCGGAGCCCGTTGGTGAGCAAGCTGCCCTGGGGCACTTATCCATGCCCGTCGGTGAGCGGGGCGCCTGGTTTCCCTTATCCCCTTCCGTCCGGGAACGGGCAAGCTGGTTAAGCTTTTCCATGTCCGGCGGGGATCGGACCACCGGGTTACCCTTATCCATCGCGCCGCGTGCCGGTCCCCCCCAGGCGAGCGGTCGGGAAGGTTGAAGACCATGAAACTCTTGATCCCCATCGATGGCTCGGCCTGTTCGCGGCGGGCGCTGGAACATGCACTCCGCCTCGCCAGCCCACCGGAGATCCATCTTCTGCACGTCCGGGAACCGATCGCTGCCTGGGAGGTGCGCCGCTTCCTGACCCCCCCGGAGATCGCCAAGATCCAGCTTCAGGAGGGCATGGCGGAAATACAGGCCTGCCGGGAGCTACTCGATGCCGCCGGGGTCCCCTATCACTTCCAGGTGCTGGTGGGGGATGGGGAGGTGGCCGAGGCGATCAGCCATTACGCGGATGAGCACGGCTGCGACCTGATCGTGATGGGCACCCACGGCCGGACGGGGATCGGTCACCTGCTCATGGGTTCGGTGGCCAGCCAGGTCGTACACCTGTCCCGGGTGCCCGTCACCCTGGTGAAATAGCCCGGGCAATAGGACGAGAGAAGGAAGCCGGGTGCCCGTCACCCTGCTGAAATAGTCCGGGCAACCGAAACAGGGAGAGGAAGGTAATGGCAGGGAAGGGGCGAGACGGGAAGGGAATGGATGGGAAGGGGCGAGGCGGCAAGGGGAGGCCGGAGCGTGGCTCAGGCCGGCGGGGTAAGGACCTCAACGCCCTCCGCCGCCAGCATGGCGACCAGCCGGATCAGCGGCAGGCCGACCAGGGCGCTGGGGTCATCACCGACCAGGCGGTGGAAGAGGGCGATGCCCAGCCCCTCGGACTTGAAGCTGCCAGCACAATTGAAGGGGCGCTCGCGATCGACGTAGCCGGCGATCTGCGCCGGGGTCAGGGAGCGGAACTCGACCCGGACACGGCCCGCCCGGAGGCGCGGCTAAGCTGGGCGATGGCCCGCGCGCGATCCCCGGGCTTGCCGAGGATCTCGTCATCGACACAGGCCACCTGATCCGAACCGATGATCAGGGCCGCGGGAAAGTCCGCCGCCGCCGCCCGGGCCTTGGCCTCCGCCAGGCGTTGCACCAGGGCCTGGGGCGACTCACCGGGGCGGCGGGACTCGTCGACCTCCGGCGCCAGGACCTCGAAGGGCAGACCAAGCCGTTGCAAAAGCTCCCGCCGATAGGGCGAGGTGGAGGCGAGCACCAGGGGGAGATGGGTCACGTCAGCCTTGGCGGGTAGCATGAGCGATGGCGGAGACCGAACCGGGCTCACGAGCCGCGGCGGTTTGGGACGCCCGGCGGTGGCCCAAGCAGGTGGCTTGAGCGGGAGCCGCCGGCAAGCGACTGGCGGCTGACCGCCGTGCGTTCAGCGGGTGCGCTCGCAGATGCCTTCGGGAAAGAAGAAGGCGATCTCGACGGCGGCGGTATCCGGCCCATCGGAGCCATGCACCGCGTTCTCGGTGACTTCCTGGGCAAAGTCGGCGCGGATGGTGCCGGGCGCGGCCTTAGCGGGATCGGTGGCGCCCATGAGTTCCCGATTGCGGGCGATGGCGTTCTCACCCTCCAGAACCTGCACCATGATCGGGCCGGAGGTCATGAAATCGATCAGCTCGCCAAAGAAGGGGCGTTCCTGGTGCACGGCGTAGAAGGCCGCCGCCTGTTCACGGCTCAGGTGCAGCATACGGGCGGCGACGATACGCAGACCACCCTGTTCGAAGCGCTGGTAGATGGCGCCGATGTGGTTCTTGGCGACGGCGTCGGGCTTGATGATGGAAAAGGTGCGTTCAATGGCCATGGGGCGAGGACTACCTGAAATTGAAGAGATGAATTATGGGGGTGGAGGGTAAGTTGAGGGATGGGCTGGGACGGGCGCGGCGGCGCCCTGTCTCTGGCCACGCAAATCCCAACCCGGCTGGGGAGGGCGCAGTTTAGAGGTTTCAATTTTCAGGGGCAATCGGAACCCGGGAACCCAACCCCAGTCGTTCATACCACTCTATTACCTGAGCCGGCATAAGTCGCGGCGTCACTGATTTTCTTGCTCTCCCCCCCCTGGAGTGGTAGCGCTGGGGAGAGGGCGTCTAAGGGTTGCATCCATCCTTGGCGGGGGCGTTGGTCTCCCGGCCAATCCGCCGCGATGTGGCTTCGTTTCGCCCTTGACGACCTGAAGCGCTGCTTTACTATCTCCCAGAACGTTCCTCACCTTGGAGACCCGCATGGCTAATCCCCGCCTGACCCCCGAGCCCGGTCCCTTCCGTGCCGACCAGTTGCGCGACGGGGGTGATGACCTCCCACCCGCTTCCGCGCGGGTAAGGGAGTCTGCCGATACCATCGTTTAAACTGCGGTGAAGGGTGTGGTTCGGGGAAGCAGCGCTGGCGCTTGTCCTACTTCCGAGGCCCCTGGTCGCAACATGCACCGCTAACCATAGTTCCCAAGCTGAAGAGCATCGCGAACCCCCATGCTGACCCTGCACCTCTCCAGTCTCATCAAGTTCCTGATTGGCATTGTTTTCCTGCAAGGCTCCACCGGCCTGCTGGTTTACACCGCCCTGCGGACCGACCTGACCCAGACCTGGCCCCTGTTTGGTGCCCTGGGGGTCACTCTGGCGGCCATGACCGCCCTCTGGTTCAATGCCATCGCCGACGGTTCCCGCAAGGAGGCCCTGGCCAAGGTCCAGGCGAGCTTTTCCCGGGAGCGGGAGAAGATCCGGGTAAGGGCGGAGCAGGATAAGGCCCGGGAGATCAAGAACACTCAGCGCCAGGCGGAGCGCCAGCAGCAGCGTGCCCGGGTTGGTGGTCAACTCAAGACCGGTCTCCTCATCGCCGGGGGGGCCGGGGCCGGACTCCTGCTGCTGATGACCCAGATGATCTCCCTGGGCATGCTGGCCCTGACCACCGCCGGTGGCGCCGCCATCGGCTATGGCGTGCGGGCGCGGCAGGATCGGCTGGGGAGCGATGGCGGTGGCGGGGGATTTCTGGGTCTGGGCCGGCGGGAGAAACCGGTCGCGGTCCTGGCGGCTCAGGTCGAGGAGGCCCAGGTGGTATTGCCCAAACCGCGCCGACCCGCCCTTAAGTCAACCCCCAGCCCCGAGACCGATCGTGGCTGGGAGACGGACTGAGCCGACAACCCGGATTGAACTGCACGCCGCAGCCCCCTCACCGGTCATTGTCCTTGTCGAGGGCGGGGCCTGGTCCCCGAACGATAGGCTCATTCCTGGCCGTCAGGAAGGGGATCGTTAAAAGATCCAAGTAAATCTCCTGGCCAATAAGCGCCATGTTCGCCTGGACGGGGACCCGGTGGGTCAAGTGGCCCCCAGGGGATGAAAGGGCCAGGAGCGGCTCCTCGGGCTGAACTGCAACCGTGGTCTGTGGACTGGCTTTGTTGAGGTGCGCGTCGGCCGCAATCCGGGCTTCCTCCTGAGCGGTCAACCCACCGCGGGAGGGCTCGGCTAACGAGACTCCAGCTACCACCACCAGGAGCGTGGTCAGCAGTAACCCGGACCGGAAAGCAGCTTTCAGGAACTCAGTCTGCGTGGTCTTCATGTTCAGCGGCTCATGCTCACAAGGATTCGTTTGACCACGACCGGCAAAGCCGGCTGTGGGTTCTGGGACGACCATCTTCTGACCATGGCCCAGAAATCGCGCTGGGGCTACTGGGTGGGGGGAACAGCCGTCTCCTCGGGCCGCGCTACGCGCTCGTCAAGAGCACCTTTTCAATGCTCTGGCTCCATGCGGCCTTGAACGCGGGATCGGACGCGAACAGCTTGTAGAGTTCCAGTTCCTCTTTCCTGCGCTTGAGCATCACGTCCCTCAACATCTTCTCCAGGGCCAGCTCGCGGTTATACGGGTCGGCGTTGGATTGGTACTTCTCGGGGTAATCCGGGTGGGTGCGGATACTGTTCACCACGTTGAGAAACTTGATCCGTTGCTCCTCCGGGGTCGCGCTCCATCCTTGAAACCAGCGCTCGTTGAAGATGCGGATGATCTCGTCCAGCGGATCCTTTTCCGGGTCGCCATCGCGGTATCCGCGCGGGTTCGGGTTCTGCGGGTCAAGCGCCGTCGCGGACGCATCGAGGTCAATGGCATGGTTCAGTCTGGAGCGCTCGAGTCCATAGGACGACAGGTCAACTGCCTCCAGCAGTTCATCGAGCGTGTCCTGGTCGGGGTCCTTGATCGTCAGTTTCGGAATCAGGAACTTCAGAAACCAGAACAGCTTTTCCCACTCGACGACCTCAAACGGCATGATCGACGCCATCTGGCCGTAGATCTTCACGAACTGGCGTGCCTTGATCTTGAAGTCGATCTTGTCCTTTTCGTCCAGCTCCAGTAGCTGGTTGAACCGGTCCGCGGCCGTATCGGTGAGCGGGCTGAGCGCTTGCGCGTCCTCGCCCGCGAAAAAACGGATGACGAACGCTTCGACCTCCTGCCATTCGTAGACGCCGACCTGGTCGAGGGCGGCCTTCAACTCGTGCAGCACGTTGACATCCGTGGCCGACGACAAGGTGGTCACGGTATAGAAGGGGTCGAAGGCCGCCTTGATGTCCCCCACGTCGTTGAAGAAGTCGAGGATGAACAGATCCTCGGTGCGCTTGCCGAGTTTCGGCGCCGCACGGTTCAGGCGCGACAAGGCCTGCACGGCCAGGACGTGTTGCAGCTTCTTGTCCACGTACATCGTGGTCAGCTTCGGCTGGTCGAAACCGGTCAGGTACTTGTTGGCGACCACCAGGAGCCGGTAGTTGTCCTCGTCGAACCGATCCCGGGTGTCCGACTCGGAAAAGCCGTTCATCCCGGCTTCGGTGTAGGTCACGCCATCCACCACCTTCTCGCCGGAGAACGCGATCAGCGCCTTGAACGGGTGGCCCCGCTCCGCCAGCAGCTTGGCCACCGCCTGGTAGTAGCGGATCGCCGCTTCGATGTTCTGGGTGACGATCATCCCCTTGGCCTTGCCGCGCAGCTTCTTGGGCGTGACGACCTGCTCGATGAAATGGTCGAGCATAATCTCGGCCTTGGTGTTGATCGTCTGCTGGCTGCTTTCGACATAGGCCCGCAGCTTACGCTGGGCCTTCTTGGTGTCGAACAAGGGGTTGTCCGCAATCGACTTCTGGATTTCGTAATAGCTCTTATAGGTCGTGTAGTTCGCCAGGACGTTCAGGATGAAGCCTTCCTCGATGGCCTGCTTCATGCTGTAGAGGTGGAAGGGCTGGAAGCTGCCGTCCGGCTGGCGCTCACCGAATTTCTCCAGCGTCGTGTTCTTCGGCGTGGCCGTGAAGGCGAAATACGAGGCGTTGCCACGCATCTTGCGCGACTGCATCGCCGCCAGGATGCGGTCCTGCGCATCGTCCTCGTCCGGGTCCTTGTCGCCCGCGCCCATCGCGCGGTTCATGTTATTGTGCGCGCTGCCGCTCTGGCTGCTGTGCGCCTCGTCGATGAACACCGCGAACTGCTTGTCGCTCAGGTCGGCGATCCCGTCGATGATGTGGGGGAATTTCTGGATCGTCGTGATGATGATCTTCTTGCCGTTCTCCAGCGCTGACTTCAGGTCGGCCGAGCGCAGGGCCGGGGCGACGATGTTCTTGACCTCGGAGAAATCCTTGATGTTATCGCGCAACTGCTTGTCCAGCAGCCGTCGGTCGGTCACGACGATGACGCTGTCGAACAGCGGCTGATCCAGGCCCTTGGCGCCGGGAATGCCCGGCTTGGCCGGATAGGTCTCGATCAGTTGATACGCCGTCCAGGTGATCGAGTGCGACTTGCCCGAACCCGCCGAATGCTGGATCAGGTAGCAGTGGCCCACGCCCGCCGTAGCCGCATGGCCCAGCAGGCGGCGCACCACGTCCAACTGGTGATAACGCGGAAAGATCAGCGTCTTCTTCGCCAACGGCTCGGTTGCCTTCCCCTCCATCAGCACGAAATGCTGGATGATGCCCGCCAGGCTCTCCTTGGTGAACACCTCTTCCCACAGATAAGCGGTCTTGTGGCCCTTGGGGTTGGGCGGGTTGCCTTCACCCTCGTTGTGGCCCTGGTTGAAGGGCAGGAAGAAGGTGGCGGGGCCGGCCAGTTTCGTCGTCATGAACACCTCGTCGGTGTCCACCGCCAGATGCACCAGCGCGCGGCCAAATTGCAGTAGGGGCTGGGTGGCGTCGCGGTGATCGCGGTACTGTTTCTGCCCGTGATAGCGGGCGGTCTGGCCGGTCCAGGCGTTCTTCAGCTCGATGGTGATCAGTGGCAGCCCGTTGATGAACAGGACCATGTCGATCTCTTCGGCCGGGTTGGTCCGGGAATAGCGGACCTGCCGGGTGACGCTGAAGAGGTTGGCGGCGAAGTCGTCATGCACCTTGGCCGCCGAACTGGCCAGGGGGGCGGGATACAGCAGCACGAAATGGGTGTCATCGACGGCGAGGCCCTTCTTCAGCAGGTGCAGCACGCCGTACTTCATGATCAGCCGGTCGAAGCGTTCGAGGATCTTGCGCTGCCAGTCGCCGGGATGGCGGGCCTTCAGCTTGGCCAGTTCCTTGCCCTGGCTGGTTTCCAGAAACTCCCAGAACAGCCGGGTGTCGAGGGCGTATTCGGCGTCGAAATCGGAGGGCCAGCCGAGCCGGAAGAGCGCACGGTCGTAATAGGCGGGCTGTTCAGCCACACCCTCGGTCATCAGGCCGGTCAGGTGGCGCTGGATCGCCTGTTCCAGAGCGATTTCCTTGGTGTTGCTGACCATGATTCCCCCCTAGGTCACCTTGATCTTGCCTGTGACCGCCGCGTTGATCAGGCTGGTCTTGTATTCCCTGAGCGCGGCGATCTGGTCTTCCTTCAGTCGCACGGCATCACCGATCTTTTCGGACAACTCGATGAATTGCTTTACGATTTCACTCTGTTCGGCGGATGGAGGGAGAGCAACCGATATGGCGCCAAAGTCATCCGTATACAGTCGCATGAAACCCGAAGAACCTGTTCCAAGGCCGTGCGAGGCATTTCTGAACTGCTGTCCCATGACCCCAGTCTTGAAAAGCTGAAGAAAAAAATCCGCGTTTGCATGTGGGGCAATGTCGAAGATCGCATAATCTGGACTGACGATGCCGCTCACCGTTACAACTCCAAAAATCCCAATGGACGCACGCATTCGGTTCATCACCAGCTGCCCCGGGAAGACCTGCTTGTAGTCTTTTAAGGCATCCGCGCCGATGGCTTTGTCCGAGACATCGTCATGTGGGACAAGCCCCTCATTCATCCGCAATGACAGAAGCGGTTCGGCGCCGGTTGTCGAGCGGTCGTTTCGTTCTCTAAATAGGCGCTTCAGCGGCACAACCTCCCAATGCGCGGGGATTTGGCCGATCCAGTCGATGCCGCTGTCCTTCATGGGGGCGTCTGGGTTCAAGCCCCGGGTGACGGCCTCTTGGATCAGGATCTGCCGCCGCTCGCGCAGCAGCGAGATCTGCTGTTCCTTGATCCGCACCGCCTCGTCCACCTTGGCGCATTTCTCATCCAGAAACGCGGCGATGGCGCGCTGTTCGGGAAGCGACGGGACCGCCAGCTGTAGGTCAGCGAAGTCGTTATAGCGGAAATCGTCGGAGTGTCGCCGTGCTCAGGATGCGAAACGGGACTTCCCAGTCCCCCTTTCGCCTTGCGCTCGGCGACAACCCTTGTGCCCCGGTTCGCCCCGCTCCGGGCCACGGCTACG
>JAGVUH010000161.1 GCA_019136395.1 Gammaproteobacteria bacterium | reverse complement strand
GCCGGCGGCGGCGCCAACCATGGAGCATCGCGTCATGACGACTGAATCCCGTTCTCCGCCCGCCAGCCTCGATCGCCGGCGCGCCGGGGTCCTGCTGCATCTCACCTCCCTGCCCGGTCGCGGCCCCTGTGGCAGTCTGGGGCCCGAGGCCCATGCCTTCATCGACTTTCTCGCCGACAGTGGCATGACCGTCTGGCAGATGCTGCCGGTCGGTCCCACCCTGAGTGAGCGCTCCCCCTACCAGAACAGTTCCGCCCATGCCGGCGAGCCCCTGCTGATCGCCCTGGAACCCCTGGTGGAGGCGGGCTGGCTCGACGACTTGCCCGTGGATGACACCGAGGCGGCCAAAATCGAGGCCCTGTCCCTGGCCTGGGCGGGGTTCCAGGCGCGGGCGAACGAGGCGGAGCGCGCGGCCCTCGCCGCCTTCAGCGCGGAGAATCGCTACTGGTTGGCGGACTATGCCCTGTTCCGGGCCATTCATGACGATCGTCGCCAGGGCTGGTGGCAGTGGCCCGCGGGTCTACGCGACCGCAAGCCTCAGTCCCTGGGGCGGGCACGGTCCCGCCTGGCGGCGCGGATCGATGCCATTATCTTCGAGCAGTTTCTCTTTTTCCGTCAGTGGGCCTGGCTGCGCGAGTATGCTACGGCGCGGGGCATCAAGCTCTTTGGTGACATGCCCATCTTCGTCGCCCATGACAGCGCCGAGGTCTGGGCCCGGCCCCAGGACTTCGACCTCCATCCCGACGGCAGCCCCCGGGTGGTTGCCGGGGTGCCACCGGACTATTTTTCGGCCACTGGCCAGCGCTGGGGCAATCCCCTCTACCGTTGGGACCGGATGGAGGCCGAGGGCTTCCGCTTCTGGCTGGACCGCATCCGCACCCAGTTGCGCCTCTTCGACCTGATCCGCATCGACCACTTTCGCGGTTTCGAGGCCTACTGGGAGATCCCGGCCACGGAGGAGCATGCCATCCATGGACGCTGGGTGCAGGCCCTGGGGGACGAGCTCTTCGAGCGCCTCCACCAGCGCTTTGGTCCCCTGCCCCTGATCGCCGAGGATCTGGGCGTCATCACCCCGGAGGTCGAGGCCCTGCGGCGCAAGTACCGCTTCCCCGGCATGAAGATTCTTCAGTTCGCCTTCGATGGCGGGGCGGGCAACCCCTATCTGCCCTTCCATCACGATCGCGACGCCGTGGTCTATACCGGTACCCACGACAACGATACCAGCCTGGGCTGGTACCTGTCCCTGGACGCGGCGGTCCAAGCCTACGTGGATGAGTATCTGGGGCATTCTGCCGAGCCCATGCCCTGGCCCCTGGTGCGCGCCGCCCTGGCCTCCCGCGCCACCCTGGCGGTGCTGCCCATGCAGGACCTGCTGGAACTGGATGGCGTCCATCGCATGAACGTCCCCGGCACCGCCGAGGGCAACTGGACCTGGCGCTTCGCCTGGGACATGGTCCCCGAAGGGCTGAGCCAGAAGGTGCGGCGGATGGTGGAGATCTACGGGCGCTGAACCTTCTCCCCGCGAACTACTTGACCCTCATCCCCGGTTCGGCGCCGGCATCCGGGGCGAGGAGGAAGATGTCCTCCCCGCCCGGGCCGGCGGCTAGGACCATGCCCTCCGAGACACCGAAGCGCATCTTGCGCGGCGCCAGGTTGGCGACCATGACCGTCAGGCGACCTTCCAGGTCCTTAGGGTCATAGGCGGTGCGAATGCCGGCGAAGACCTGGCGGGTCTCGCCCCCCAGGTCGAGCTGGAGTTTTATCAGCTTGTCGGAGCCCTCCACCGGGCTCGCCTCTTGAATGAGGGCGACGCGCAGGTCGACCTTGGCGAAGTCGGCGTATTCGATCGGGTCGGCGAGGGGGTCCCGCACCAGGTGGCCCTCGCTACGGGTCTCGTGGGGCTTGGTTTTCTTGACGTCCCGGGCCGCCAGGTCCTCCTTGCTCGCCGTCAGCATGGCCTGGATCTGCTTGGGATCGACCCGGGTCATCAGGGGCGTGAATTCGCCGATGACATGGCCGAGCAGGGGCCGTTCCAGGTCCGGCCAGGTCAGGGCGGGGATGCGCAGGAAGGCCTCGGCGCCCTCGGCGGTGCCGGGCAGGACCGGGCGCAGGTAGCCGATGAGTAGGCGGAAGAGGTTGAGGCCCTGGGAGCAGATGGCCTGGAGCTCGGCCTCCCGCGCCGGGTCCTTGGCCACCACCCAGGGGGCCCGTTCGTCGATCCACTGGTTGGCGCGGTCGGCCAGGGCCATG
>JAGVUH010000480.1 GCA_019136395.1 Gammaproteobacteria bacterium | reverse complement strand
TCGACGGGGAGGGTTTTGGTATCGATTGCCCTCCCACGGGCAAACCACCCACAAATCCACTAATCGCCGCTGTGCTGCGTCTCGTGGCCTGACGGAAACTACAAAACTTCAATTAAGGAAAACCAGAATACGAAATTGTGGAATTTCGCAATGTTGCCGTTGCCCTGGACACCCCATAATTTGGCCCGTACTTACGCAGCGATACTCAACCTCGGAGGACATGCCGTGAAACTGCAACAACAACGTCGCACCTTCCTTAAGGGCACCCTGGCCGGAGGCGCGGTCCTGGCCGCCGCCGGCCTGGGCTTGATGCCGACCCGCCTGGCCCTGGCGGCCTGGCCCGAGGCGGCCTTCCAAGCTACCTCGCTTGACGACGCGCTCACCAAAGTCTTTGGTTCCAGCACTCTGGAAACCAGCGACAAGGTCGTCCTCAAGGCCCCCAGCATCGCCGAAAATGGCGCCGTGGTGCCCATCACCGTGAACGCCGAGCAACTCCAAAACGTAGATTCCATCAGTATCTTCTCCGAGAAGAATCCCACCCCCTTCGTGGCGCGCTTCAATCTCAAGCCCGGCTGCGTGGCCGATGTCTCCACCCGCGTCAAGATGGGTGAGAGCGGCGACATCATCGCCGTGGTCAAGGCGGACGGCAAGCTCTACAGCGCCCGCACCAACGTCAAGGTCACCGTGGGTGGTTGCGGCGGTTAAGCCCGCGCAAGCCCTCCGCTCACCCTCATTCTGGAGAAGAATCCCATGTCCGAAGTCAAACTCCGCGCCGCCCTCAAGGATGGCAAGTGTGAAGTCAAGGCCCTCATGACCCACCCCATGGAAACCGGCCGCCGCAAGGATAAGGACGGCAACCTGGTTCCCGCCCATTACATCCAGACCGTCGAACTGCTCCACAACGGCAACCTGATGATGGAGGCCGAATGGGGCGGGGCCATCTCCACCAATCCCTTCTTTTCCATCGCCCTCAACAACGTCGCCGCGGGAGACACCATCGAGGTGCGCTGGGTCGACAACAAGGGCGAGAAGAGCTCCGGCACCGTCAAGGTGAAGTAGTTGGGGTTCAGCCCGCCCGGCTCCCCCAGCGCTCAGGTCCTATTACGAGGAGGATGACATGACTTACAACGCCTTGCGTGCGTTACCCCTCATGCTTGCGGTCGCCGCCCCGGCGGGCGCCACCGATCAATCGCCGGAAGAAGTGCTTCACGCCCTGATTGATGGGAATGATTCCGCTTACCTCACCCAGAGTGAGCAGAATCTGATGATGATGCAGGACGAACCGGCTTACTGGGCCATGGAGCAGGGGGAGATCCTGTTCAAGGAACCCCGCGGTCCCAAGCAGGTGTCCCTGGAGCAATGCGATTTCGGCAAGGGCCCCGGGGTCCTGGAAGGGGCCTACGTGGAGATGCCCCGCTATTTCGCCGACGCCGGCAAGGTCATGGACCTGGAGAGCCGCCTCATGTATTGCATGAAGACGCTCCAGGGCTTCACCGACGAGGACAAGGAGCTCAAGGAGAAGCATGGCAACACCGATCTGGTGAAGCTCCAGACCTACATTGCCGCCCAGTCCAATGGCATGGCCTGGAATCCGCCCCTGGACCACCCCCTGGAAAAGGCCATGCGGTCGGCGGGCGAGGAGTTCTTCTATCGCCGGGCCGGCATCAGCGACTTCAGTTGTGCCACCTGCCATGGCGCCACCGGCAAGCGCATCCGCGCCTCGGTGTTGCCCAACGCCAGCCTCCCGGCGGAGTGGACCAAGGCCATCTCCTGGCCCGCCTTCCGCGTCGGGCATGACGCCGTGCGTGGCAGTCAGCATCGGGTCTCCGAGTGTATCTGGCAGATGCGTCAGGCGGAGATCGTCTACGGCTCCGACGCCGCGATCGCCATCATTTCCTTCTGGACGGACAAGGCCCGCGGCCAGCCGGCCATCATCCCCGATGTCAAGCGCTAGTCCGTCATCAGGAGATTGCCATCATGATCAATAAGACGCTTTTCGCGGCCCTGCTCGCCGCGACCACCCTCGCGCCCGGTATGTCGCTCGCCGCCGAGGCCGATACTAAGGCCAGTAGTGATCAGACCACCACTGGCAAGGCCGCCACGGACAAGCCATCGTCGCCACGGAAAAGTCATCGTCCGGTAAGTCCTCGACGGCCAAATCGAGCGAAGGTAAGTCAGGCTCCGCGAAGGCCAGCGGGGACAAGACTGGCGCTAGCAAGGACAAGTCGGCCACCGGCAAGGGCGATGCCGCCAAGACGGGCGGTAAGGCGACCGCCGCCGCCAAGCCGTATGCCGCCAAACCCGAGTCCGAACAGGGGGCCAGTGGCAAGGCCGCCGCCGCGGCGGCGGTTGGCGCCGTCGCCGGGGCCGCCGGAGCTGCCGGTATCGCGGCGGCCGCTGGTGCCGGGTCTCAGGTTGACTACACCAAGATGTCGCCCGCCGAGCTGACCGAATATCTGATCTTTGACGCCAAGGGCTTCAAGCTCGACCAACCCACCCAGGAAGGCACG
>JAGVUH010000406.1 GCA_019136395.1 Gammaproteobacteria bacterium | reverse complement strand
AAGGATGGGAAACCCCCGCTGTTGACCTAAAAAGCGTCTTATTGACGCAACAAATGACCCTTTTTGGCTCCGATGCGGGCCATCGCCAGAGCCAAGTCCGACAGGCTGCTAGGGGGCCAGCCGGGGCGTTGATCGGGGGATTCGCACCGGCGTCAACTTTCCCCGGCTGGGCGCGGACATAGCCGCGAAAGGCGGCCCCCTCCCCCTCGGGCCAGATCGCCAGGGCCGGGCCCGGCCGGGCGCTCATGTTCGCTGGCGAGGGCGGGCTTGGGTCCGGCCGGTACAACAACTGGTCCTGGCTCAGGGTCATGAAGCCCATCAGCGCCAGATAGCCGACCAGGAGGGGGACCAGCGAGAGGCGCAATAGAAAGAAGCGTGGCGACCATGGGCGCATCGGCGTGACTCGCTTATGACAAGGCTTTCCAGAAAGGCCACGGCCAGGTCCAGGTTGTGCCGCGCGGACGTGCTCAGCGGGTCGCCCAAGGCGAAGTGAAAGCCCCGGATGCGTAACAGATAACTCGGGGGGGGCTGGCCCAGACCGATGCGGCCATAGACCCAGAGCAGGGCCCCGGGGCTCATCTCGTGGGTGGTGTAGCTGGGCGTTTGGGCGGGCAGGATTGGCTCAAGGCGATAGGGGGAATCAAGGCTGGCATCCGCGTCCACCAGGAACACCAACTCCCGCCCGACCAGATCCAGGGCGTGCTCCGGTTGGAGCTGAAAATCGGTGAGCAAGTCGACCCCTTGCAACAGGCTGCGCTCAGCCAGTGAACCTTCTGCTTGCAGATCCGCCAGACGCTGGATCAGGGCGGGACCCAGGGCGTCATCGCCTCGGGAAGGATTGCCGTAGCCAAACACCAGCAGGGGCGCCATCGGCAAGTCAAACCTCTCCCGCGCCCAGCCGAACCCAGGTTTCCAGCGGCACCCGGCAGGTCATGAGCCGCGGGTGCTGACCATCAGGCAACAGGGGAGTCAGTACCTTCCGCAATACGCTCCACCCTACCGTCTGGCCCCTTATAGAGCCGGTCGAGACAGCGCCCCGCCGCGTCGACCAATTCCAATTCCAGTGGCATCCGGCCCATGGCATGGGTCGCGCAGGACAGGCAGGGGTCATAGGCGCGGATGGCGACCTCGATATGGTTGAGCAGCGGTTCGGTTAGCTCCCGGCCATCCAGGTAGTGAGCCGCCACCTGGCGGATACTGGCATTCATGGCCTGGTTGTTGTTGGTGGTGGAGACGATGAGATTGGCCTTGCGCACCAGGCCATCCTCGTCGATCTCATAGTGGTGGAAGAGGGTGCCGCGGGGGGCCTCCACCACGCCGATACCCTTAGGCCGCCGGTCACCGACCACCATCAGGTCATCCCCCAGCAGGTCCGGGTCATGGAGCAGTTCCTTGATAGCCTCGGCGCAATGGAGCAGTTCGATGAGCCGCGCCCAATGGGTGGCCAGGGCCGCCTGGAGCGGACGCCCCTCCCCCGCCGCGCGAAAGTCCTCGCGCTCCTGCTCCGCCAGGGGGGTGTCGAAGCGCTCGCAGTTGTTGACCCGGGCGAGGGGACCGACCCGGTACCAGCCCGCCTCCGGCCCCAGGCTGGCGATGAAGGGAAACTTCATGTAGCTCCAGGGCTTGATCTCCTCCCGCAGAAGTTCGTCGTACTGGCGATAATCCTGATGGTCGAAGATCTCACCACCGTCCGGGTCCCGGGCGCGCAGGCCACCATGGTAGAGCTCGAAGGCCCCGTCCGGGCCGACCAGGCTGAGGGTGTTGGCGTCCACGGCGCCGAAGCGGTAGTGGTAATCGGGGTTGCTCAGAAAGACGCGCTTCATGAGCTGCACCGCGGTCTCGCCCCAGGCGATCGTCTGTTCCACATCGGCGAGCAGATAGTCCCGCTCCGCCACCGTCAGGGCCTTGTTGACCCCGCCAGGGATGGCGCCAGTGCCATGGATGCGCTTGCCCGAGGTGACGCGGATCACCTCCTGGCCATACTTACGCAACAGCACCCCCTGCTTGGCGATCTCCGGGTGGTCCTGGATGACGCCGATGATGTTGCGGTGGGCGACGGCATCGTCGAAGCCGAAGAGCAGGTCCGGCGACGACAGGTGGAAGAAGTGCAGGGCGTGGGACTGGAGGGTCTGGCCCAGGTGCATGAGGCGGCGCACCTTCTCCGCCGTAGGTGTGAGCTGGTCCGCGCCGACGAGTTGGTCGGTGGCCTTGGCCGCAGCCAGGTGATGACTGACCGGGCAGATGCCGCACAGGCGTTGCACCATCACCGGCAGTTCCCAGTAGGGCCGGCCCTGGATGAACTTCTCGAAGCCGCGGAATTCGACGATGTGCAGGCGGGCCTGCTGGATGCGGTTATGGTTGTCCTGCAACAGGGTGACCTTGCCGTGCCCCTCGACCCGGGTCAGGGGATCGATGGCGACGCGCCGGAGGCCGGCGGACTGGGGGGCCGTTTCCAGGCGAGCGACTTCCGGATGGCGGTGCATGGCAATCTCCTCGGATGGGCGCGGGGCGAGCGAGGGATCACCACCGGCCGTTAATATGTACATGCCAGACAGGCTGTTTCATCGGTGGGGTGAGGGTGTCAGCCCCGGGATGAACGTTAGTCTGGTTAACCACCTCAGTCATAATGCAACTGGGTGTAAGGCAGGCTGATGGGTTGTCCCGCCAGTAGTTCGGTCAGAAAGGTCCAGATGGCATCCCCGGAGGGCGGGCAGCCGGGCAGGAAGTAATCGACCTTGACCACCTCGTGGATGGGGTGGACCTTGTTCAGCAGCAGGGGGATCTCCGGGTCGTTGGGGACGCCGGGATTGTGGATGCCGATGCCGCCGACATAGGACTCCGTCAGGCAATCCCCCAGGGCGAAGCTATTGCGCATGGCGGGGATGCCACCGTTGACCGCGCAGGCACCCAAGGCCACCAGGACCTTGCATTGGCGACGGAACTCCCGCAAGACCTCGACGTTTTCGGCGTTGGCGACCCCACCCTCCACCAGGCCCAGGTCACAGGGGCCAAGCCGCTTGATATCCGTGATTGGGGAACGGTCGAACTCCACCCATTCCACCAGATCGAGGATGCGCTCGTCGATATCCAGGAAGGACATGTGACAGCCAAAACAGCCAGCCAGGGAGGTGGTGGCCACCTTGAGCTTGGGCCGCGGGCCAGGACCCGCGGTGGCGCCTGGCTCTGTCCGCCCTTCAGGGGTGACGGACGGGCCGGTCTTTCCCGTTGCGCCAACGCCGTGGTTCAGCTCGATCGCGTCACTCATGGCCGCGCCCTCCCCTCGTTGGCGGCCACATCACCGACCTGGCTGATGGGTTCGCGATCGTACAGACGCTGACCGATGGGGACGGCATAAGCGCCGCGTTTGGGCAGGATGGCCCCGACCGGGCAGACATGCGCCGCCCGGTCCGAAGCGGCGAAGGCGCTGTCACCCAGCTTGCCCGTGGGGGACTCGATGACCAGCCGGCTGTCGATGCCCCGGCCGCTGATGGCGAAAACATTCTTGCCGTCCAGGTCGCGGCTGGCGCGCACGCACAACTCACAGAGAATGCAGCGGTTGAAGTCGATGACGTAGTCCGGATGGGAGGCATCCAGGTCCCGGCGGGGGAAGAAGTGGCTGAAGTGGGGCGCCAGCATGCCGGTGTAGTAGGCCACCGCCTGAAGCTGACAGGCGCCGGTCTTCTCGCAGGCCGGACAGATGTGGTTGCCCTCGACGAAGAGCATCTGCAGGATGGTCCGCCGGCTGGCCTGGATGTCCGGGGTGTCCGAGGCTACCTCCAACCCCGCCGCCGCCGGGGCGGTGCAGGAGGACACCAGGCGGCCGCCGACCCGCACCACGCAGACCCGGCAACTGCCATGGGGGGCCAGCTCCGGGTTGTGGCAGAGATGTGGGATGTAGGCCCCCGCCGCCAGGGCGGCATCCATGATGGTCTGGCCCGGCTGGAAGGGGATCTCCCGTCCGTCGAGCCGGAAGGAACTCGCCAAGGAAGTCGACAGGTTCATGCCTCCTCCAGATGGGCGCCAGCATCGTTGCGCCCGGTGATGGCCCGCGCCGCCGCCAGGGCGGCATCCAGGTCGAAGGCGGGGGTAAAGTCGCTGCCGGGCCGCAACCGGCGCTGGAAGGTAGCCGGAAACTTATCCAGGATATCGCGGACATGATTGGCGGACGTCATGCCCAGGCCACAATAACTGGCCTGACGCATCAGGTCACCGATCCGGCGCATCTCCTCCAGGTCATAGGCCGAGGCCTTGCCCGCCGCCACCTTTTCCACCAGGGCCTCCAGCAGCCGATTGCCGACCCGACAAGGGGTGCAGAAGCCGCAGCTCTCATGGGCGAAGAAGCGGGCGAAGTTGCGGGTCATGTCCATCAGGTCCCGGTCCGGCCCCAGCACCATAAAGGAACCAGCGGTGGGCAGGTCCTCGAAAGACAGGGTGCGGCTGAACTCCGGCGGCGACAGGGTCACGCCAGCGGCCCCGGACACCTGCACCGCCTGAGCCCCCGTGCCCCCGCAATCCTCCAGCACCCTCGTCACCGGGGTACCGAAGGGATATTCATAGATGCCAGGCCGCGCCACGTCACCGCTGACGCTTAGGATCTTGCTACCAGTGGATTGCGGGGTGCCCTCGCCGCGAAACCAGTGGCTGCCCCATTCGATGATCTGGGCGGCGGCGAGGAAGGTCTCCACGTTGTTGACCACCGTCGGCTTGTCCTGATAGCCACTGACCACCGGGTAGGGCGGGCGCTTGCGCACCACGCCGCGCCTGCCTTCCAGGGACTCGATGAGGGCGGACTCCTCACCGCAGACATAGGCGCCGGCCCCAAGGTGGATCTCGATATCGAAGTGGAAGCCGACCTGACCGCCAATGTCCCTGCCCAGCAGACCCCGCTCCCGGCGCTGAGCCAGGACCCAGTACAGCCGCGGCAGCAGGTGGCGGTACTCGCCGCGCAGGTAGAGATAGCCCTTGCAGGCGCCGATGATACCGGCGCAGAGGGTCATGCCCTTGAAGATCAGGTCGGGATAGCGGGCGAGCAACACCCGATCCTTGAAGGTCCCTGGCTCGCCCTCGTCGGCGTTGCAGACCACGAAGCGCGCGTCACTGGGACTGTCGCGGCAGATACGCCATTTGAGGGCGGTGGTGAACCCGGCCCCACCCCGGCCCCGGAGCACGGAGGCCTCCAGTTCTCCCAGGGCGGCCTGGGGGCCCAGCGCCAGAAAGCGCTCCAGATCGGGCCGCGTCCGTTCCGCGTTGCGCAGCAGGTCCCCGGCGCGGTGGATATTGTCCTGGACGATGAACAGCTCGGGTGGCCAGTGCTCCAACGGCACCCCCGCCTCCACCAGATCCGCGATCCGGTCGACGCGCGCCGCCGTGAGGGCGGTAACCGCCAGACCGTTGACGAGGATGGCGGGGCCCTGGTCGCCCATGCCGGTGCAGGAGGTCAGACCCACGGTCACCCGTCCGTCACCCCGGGTCTGGTCGAGCCGGACGCCGAGGCGAGTGGTCAGTTGGTCGCGGAGGGCCTCGCTTCCCGCCATGCGGTCGGTGATGTTATCGCTGAACAGGATGTCGTAATCGCCCCGGGGCCGGGCGTGGAGAAAGGCGTAGAAGTCGATACAGGCGCGGATGCGCGAGCGGGTCACCCCCATGGCCTGGGAGAGCAGGTCGACGGCGCTCTCGGGCACATGGGAACAGGCCTGCTGGATAGCGATCAGGTGTTGCAGGAGGAGTTCGGGCGCCCGGCCTCGGGAGGTAAGCAGCCCGGTGACCATGCGGTTAATGACTTCGTGAGAGGAAAGTGGCATTGCCGACTCCTCGTCGTGGGATGAAACCTCGACCACCAACGCCGCGGGCGAGGGGCTTGGGCTGGAGGCGTGAACGGTCCTAACTCAATCGTTCCTGGCTCACCGCTCCTGGCTCACCGTCCAGGGCCGGCAGGATGGGCAACTGGCGGCCAACACCCTGGCGAGGGTATCCGGACACGGCCTTATGCTCCTTAAGAAAAATCAATCAGGCAAGGGGTAGATCCCTGGAAATGCTGCCCTCGATCAAACGATAGTATGAAACACCCTTGCAGCGCCGTTTACCTTGAGGGCCTGGCTGGCACACTCCATGACGGTTAGCGCGAAACTCACGGGCAAGCCTAACATTATCAACTGGTTGGCACGCCGACGCGTTTCAGTTAGGGGAACGTCACAGCAAAATTCTTCATTTTCAGTGGATTGGCGCGCCGCCTCAGGACGGTTAGCATGTAAGTCACGAAAATATCTTTGATTATCATAGACGTGGCCTGGTGCCTCATGTCAGTTAGCCTCAATCCTTCCCAGCGAGTTCTGGACCCTGGTTGATCATTCCCCGCGGGCGGGCCAGGCGGTCTGGACGCGAAAGCAATGCACCCGCCGGCCTGGCCCCGGACTGACCTGGGGCGGATAGGTCCGGGCGCACTCCGGGAGGGCCTCCGGGCAACGGGGATGAAAATGACAGCCAGGAGGGGGATTCGCGGGAGAGGGCAGGTCCCCCTCCAGGCGGATCAGCTCCCGGCGACTGGCCGGATCGATCACCGGCACGGCCGAGAGCAGGGCGCGGGTATAGGGGTGGCGGGGATCCGTCAGCACCGCCTCTACCGGCCCGTACTCCACGATCCGTCCCAGATACATGACGGCGACCTCGTCGGCCAGATAGGAGACCACGGCGATATTGTGGGTTATGAAGAGATAGGCGAGCCCCTTGCGCGCCTGAAGCGCCTTGAGCAGATTGAGGATCTGCGCCTGGACCGAGACATCCAGGGCACTGGTGGGTTCGTCGCACACCAGCACCCGCGGCTCGACGGCCAGGGCCCGGGCGATACAGATGCGCTGGCGCTGACCACCGGAGAACTCATGGGGATAGCGGTCGGCGGCCTCGGCGGGGAGGCCGACCTCCTCCAGCAGGGCCAGGACCCGGGCGCGACGCGCGGCCCGCCCCGGGACCAGCCCCAGGGCCTGGAGGCCCTCGCCGATGATATCTCCCACCCGTAGACGGGGGTTCATGGAGGCGAAGGGGTCCTGGAAGATGACCTGCAGGTCCTTGCGGTAGGGGCGCAGGGCGCCATGGCTCAGCCCGACCAGGTCGCGCCCCTGGTAGTGGACGGACCCGCCCCCCGGACGGATGAGCTGCAACAGTCCCTTGCCCGCGGTGGTCTTGCCACACCCGGATTCACCGACCAGGGCGAGGGTCTGGCCGGCCCGCAGCGTGAAATCGATGCCGTCAACGGCCCGCACCTGACCGACGACCCGGCGCCAGAGGCCCCGGTGGATGGGAAAATGGACCTTGAGCCCGGCGATGGTGACCAGGGGCTCCCCCGCCGTCGTCCCCGCCGTCGTCCCCACGGGCACCTCGGCAGTCACCCCCCTGGCCATCGCGAGCCCGCCAGGGGTGCGGGCAATCTCCCCGCCCCCCCCTGTCTCCCGGAGTGGGGGTGACCCGACCCTTGCCACCGTGGCCCCCGTCAGCGGGAGATGACAACGTACCCAGTGGTCCGGCCGCCGGGCGCCCCAGGGGGGCGGCTCAACCCGGCAGATGGCCATCACCCGGTCGCAGCGAGCGGCGAAACGGCAACCCGGCAGGATCTGATCCAGGGGGGGGACCCGCCCCGGGATGACCGCCAGCCGGCCCTGGCGCTTCTCTGGCGCCGGCAGGCTGTCGCGCAGCATGCGGCTATAGGGGTGGGCGGACTGGGCGAAGAAGTCGGCGCTGGTCGCGGTCTCGACAATCTGCCCGGCATACATGACCGCCAGGCGGTCCGCCGTCTCCGCCACCACCCCCAGGTCGTGGGTGATGAGTAGGACGGCCAGGCCGGTCTCCGCCTGCAATCGTTTGAGCAGACGCAGCACCTGGGCCTGGATGGTGACGTCCAGGGCCGTGGTCGGCTCGTCGGCAATCAGCAACTCGGGATCGCCGGCGAGGGCCATGGCGATCATGACCCGCTGCTTCATGCCGCCGGAGAGTTGATGGGGATATTCCCGCGACCGCCGCTCCGGGTCGGGGATACCAACCGCATTCAGCAGTTCCAGGATCCGGCCGGTGACCTCCCGACGACGCCGGCCAGAACCGGCGTGGGCCGTCACCGCCTCGGCGATCTGCTGGCCGACCCGCAGGACCGGGTTGAGGGAGGTCTGGGGTTCCTGGAAGATCATCCCCATCCGTCCTCCCCGAACCCGGCGCATGGCCTGCTCCGGCAGACCCAGCAACTCGGTCTCCCCCAGCCAGACGCGGCCGGCCACGATGCGGCCCCCGGGCGGTAGCAACCGCATCAGGGACAGGGCGGTCATGGACTTGCCGCACCCCGACTCACCCAGCAGGGCGAAGGTCTCGCCCCGCCGCAGTTCCAGGTCCAGACCATCCACCACCCGCAAGGGCTGGGCCGGGGAACCGAGGTGGGTGTGCAGCCCGCTGACCCGCAGCAAAGGGGTAACCTCCCCCAACGCGGGCGGCACGGGGCCCATCGCCGGGTGCTGTAAATCCCCTGACGGCAAACTTGATCCGGACATATAATTTCGGTGTTTTCCCATTCAGCGCTCCCTCGGGGCGATTTTCAGACAATCCTCAGCCAGGAGAAATCAGTTGGATATCACCCACAGCCAGCACGGTTCCGTCCGGATCATCGCGCTCAAGGGACGGATGGATGCGGTCACCGCCCCTCTCTTCGACAAGGCCTTCGCCGAGGCCGCCACCCCGGATGCCTCCGACTTCGTCATCCAGCTCGATGGCCTGGAGTACATCAGCAGCGCCGGTTTGCGCAGCATCCTCATGGTGGCCAAGCAGGTCAAGGCCAAGAATGGCCGGCTGATCCTCACCGGCCTGACCGACGAGGTGCGGGAGGTCTTCCACCTCTCCGGCTTCCACACCATCCTGCGCATCTGCGACACCAAGGAAGCTGCCCTCGCCGAGCTGGCCTGACGCCTTTGCCGGCCTGGCACCCGCCCAGGCCGATCCCAGGGTAACCAGCATGATTCGGGTCGAACATCTCTCCAAGCGCTTCGGCAATCTGGAAGTCCTCAAGGATATCAACGCCGAGATCGCCCAGGGGGAGGTCATCTCCATCATCGGCCCCTCGGGTACCGGCAAGAGCACCTTCCTGCGCTGCCTCAACCTGCTGGACCAGCCCAGCGGCGGCCGCATCGAGATCGACGGCCAGGACATTCTGGCACCCAAGGCCAATGTCCCCGCCTTGCGGCGACGGATGGGCATGGTCTTCCAGTCCTTCAACCTCTTCGCCCACCTCACGGTCCTGGAAAACCTCACCATCGGCCCGGTGCGTCTGCTCGCGAAGCCACCGGGAGAGGCCACCAACCGGGGCCTGGAACTGCTGCGCATGGTCGGCCTGGCGGAGAAGGCCCACAGCTTCCCCGACGAGCTTTCCGGCGGCCAGAAGCAGCGTGTCGCCATTGCCCGCTGCCTGTCGATGGAGCCGGAGATCATCCTCTTCGACGAGCCCACCTCGGCCCTGGACCCCACCATGGTCAGCGAGGTCCTGGCGGTCATCCGTCGCCTGGCCCGGCAGGGGATGACCATGGCCATCGTCACGCATGAAATGGAATTCGCCCGCGACGTCTCCACCCGGGTCTTTTACATGGACGAGGGGTTGATCTACGAGGAAGGCCCGCCGGAACAGATCTTCGACCACCCCCGGCGCCAACGCACCCGTGATTTCATCGGCAAGGTCCGCAGCCTGAGCTACCAGGTCAGCAGCGCCGATTACGACCTTTACTCCCTGGTGGGCAAGATCGAGGGCTTCTGCGAGAAGCACCTGATCCCGCCCCGCTCCGCCCATGGCGCCCAACTGCTGGCCGAAGAGGCCCTCGGCGTGCTCCTCTTCCGCCCCGGCCCCCACGATATCCGGCTGACCCTGGCCTACTCCGAAAAGCATCGTCATCTGGAGTTGCGCCTGGACAGCCTCGGCCCCCCCGGCAACCCCCTGGAGACCTCCGACCTGCCGGACGACCTGCCCCTGACCATCATCCGCAACTATGCCGAGGACATTGGCTACGAGCGGCGCGGGGAGTTCAACTGCCTGCGCCTGCGGGTCAGATAGGCGGCGACCGGGGCCGGACGCCCGTGGGGGGACGCCCCCGGAACGCGGTTGGGGATGGCCAGAAGATCAGGATCGAGTGGGTAAGGCCCTGGCCCTTGGGGCCATCGGCCACCCCAGCCCGAGCGGGCCTCAGCTGCAGAACTTAAAAGTCCACGACATGGCGCTGATGGGTCTCAACCACACACTGGATTGGCCGCAACCCCGGCGCCGATGGGCGACAACCGCCGGCGATCCAGGACGAAGGGTTCCTGGTCAGCGCAGCCCCGGGTCAGGGCGGCCAGGACCTCACGGGCCCAAGCCGGGAGCTCGGGATGGAGCCGATAGTGAATCCAGAGCCCGGCGCGACGATCCAGCAGGATGCCCGTCTCGCGCAACACGGCCAGGTGCCGGGAAATCTTGGGTTGCGGTAGATCAAGGGCCTGGGTGAGCTCACAGACGCAGCGTTCCTCGCCCAGCGGTAGGAGCATGAGGATGCGCAACCGGGTGGAATCGGCCAGGGCGCGCGTCAGATTTTCCGGTGGCATGGACATGGTCAGCGCCTGGCTGTGGTTAGGGAATGAGGAACGAAAACAGAGGCGGGAATTGTGCCACGAGGACCCGGGGTTACCCAGAA
Organism: Gammaproteobacteria bacterium; assembly: GCA_019136395.1. Next base: position 603 of record JAGVUH010000406.1, on the reverse strand, counting down.
TTTTGACGCCTGATGGCTCCAGTGCGTGAATTGGGGCGCCGGCGCCAGCGGTCGGCCGGCGCCGGCACTCTCACCGAGAAAGGGAAATCAGCCCCCCGACAGCATCATGTTCATCATCAGCTTGTTGAGCCGGCCGACAAAGGCCGCCGGATCGTCGAGCTGCCCACCCTCCGCCAGTTGCGCCTGATCGAACAGGATCAGGGCCAGGTCGCCGAAGCGGCCCGCGTCCCTCTCGCTCTCCAGGCGCTTGACCAGCAGGTGATCGAGATTGACCTCCAGGGTCGGCTTGGCGGTGGGGGCGCTCTGGCCCACGGCCTTGAGGACCCGGGCCAGGTTGGCGCTCATATCGTGTTCACCCACCACCAGGCAGGCAGGGGAGTCCACCAGGCGGGTGCTGGCGCGGACCTGATCCACCTTGTCGCCCAGGGTCTCCTTCAGGCGCTTGAGCAGGTCGCCATGCTGCTCGGCGGCCTTCTCCAGTTGCTCCTTTTCCTCCTTGTCCGCCAGACCGCCCAGGTCCAGGTCGCCCTTGGTGACGGACTGGAGGTGCTTGCCCTTGTACTCGGTCAGGGAGGACACCAGCCACTCGTCCACCCGGTCGGA
>JAGVUH010000002.1 GCA_019136395.1 Gammaproteobacteria bacterium | reverse complement strand
AGGCTGTGGTCACTCAGGTGCATCGGTCAGCGGGCGGTTTCATCGGACAGCGAACAGGGGCTCATCCTGATCTGGCTGGGTGGCTGCGGTCAAGGGGGTCTCTGAACGGTTACCAGGCCGTTTGAACTTGCTGAGGCTGTGCCGGGCCCCATGCTCCCGATTCAGCTTACGGGCATCTCGGTGGGCCAGCGAGGTTTCAAGGTTACTTTTGGTCATGCTGGCAGCATCTGGTAAACGCAAGCGGTAAACAGCAAATGGCAAACGGTAACCCGCAATCAGCGAAAGGTTACCGGCAAGCGGTAAGAGGTAAGCGGCATGTATCCTCTATCAGCCGGCGCTTAGTTTGCAAGCCGGAGCCAACATTGGCGGCTGCCGGCCTAGGAGGATTTTTTCAGGGCGATCGGGAAATCCTGAATGGTTTGGGGCATCGTGGTGGTTGGGGTTTGTTTGTTGCCCGTTAATTTTTTGACCCGCTCGCTCAGGTAGAGGTTGAGCTTATTAATAGTGATTCGTCCGTCCTGGGTAAAATCTGCAGCTCCATCAATACCTTCCACCAGGGCCTTAGTGAAGGCCCCATTGCCCCATTCCGCGTTTTCTAACGAATACTGTTTGCCAGTAGAACTGGCAAAGACCACCACACCGTTCTCAGCGGAGGTCAATTCGTTGATAACACCAGTAATGTTGGCCACGTTTCGGCGCGTTCCCATGATATTGCCCGAATGACAAGTATCGATGAAGGCCAGTGTCTTGCCAGGCAAGGCCGACAGAGTATCTCGAACGTCATACCAGGGGACTGCGGTACGCCGGAGCCGCTCTGGATTGGCGTCTTTGGTCAGATAGTAATAATTCCCATCCGGGTCATTCTCCCCATGGCCTGAGATGAAGAGCATGGCGACATCATTACTAGTGACCTCAGTCCGCAGCCAGTCGAGACCGTCCAAGAGGCTGTCTTTATCCGGGTCCTCCAGAACACGGATCTGGACATCGCGATACAAGCCACCAGACTGGCGTTGCAGGGCGGCAGCAAAATCACGGGCATCCTTAGCCGCATAGACCAAGTCCAGACCTTCCGACTCATAATCGGAAACGCCCGCTATCAAGGCATATAGCTTAGGTTGGATGACGAAACCTTCCTCCTGACCGCCCGACCAGCGCAGCCGGATCGTTTCCGGGGGCGAGGCGCCGAAACGGTTTTCCGCGACCAGGGTCAGGGTCAGGTCCTGCGGGGGCAGATCGATCTCGATGATCTGTTCGCCATCGGTCGTGGGGGCGACCTGGCTGGTCATACCGGCCTGCCCTCCTTGACCGGCCTGGCCACCCGCATGCCCCGTCTGACCCGCTGGGCCGGCCTGACCGGCGCTGACCCGCTGGAGACCACGCTGGGTGTCCAGGGGCCGGCCGTTTACCAGCACTTGAAGAGGCCGCAGCGGTTCGCCGCCCGTGTTCTTGAGGCGATAGCGCAGGGTGGTCCCGCCGGGGCCAAAGCTGTCACCGTCGCGGGGGCTGAGGAGATGAACCATGGGCGGCAGGGAGGCGGCAATGTCCGGCTCGGGGAGGGCGCGCCCGCCCTGGGTATTGGCCTGGGCGATGGCCTGGCCTTCATCCAGGGTGTCGAGGACCTTCGCCACCACGAGGGGGCGGTAGAAGCGGTCGCGGAAATTGCCCACGGGGTAGAAGTCGGCGGCCTCGGCGCGCGCCAGGGTCTTGCCCACCAGGGTCCCCACCTTGGGCGGCGCCTGGGCATTTGCCCGCTGGGGCCAGACCTCGAAGGCCAGGTAATCCATGCCCCGGAGCAGGTTGACCCGAAGCGGCTCCCCGGCCGGGCTCTGGGCGATGATTTCGATCAGCTCCTCCCGGGTCTTGGGCCGGAGGCCGTTGACCGATTCGATCTGGTCACCGGGACGGATGCCGGCGGTTTCGGCGGCGGAGCCGGCCACCACGTTGAGCACCGCCAAGCCCACGCCTAGTTCCACCCGATTCAGGTGCCAGCCGATGAGCCGGTCCCCGCCGGGGCTGGCGTCGTAAAACCCCTTGGGACTCCACAGGACCCATTCCCGGGTCTCGCGGTGGACGAAGAGCGCCAGCAGTTCCTGGCCATCGCCGTAACGGTACCAGCGCAGGGTGCCGTCGCCACAGGCGGCGACCGCCACCCGCCCGTCAGCGCTGATGTTCACCCCCCAGGCGGTGTCCTGGACCGGCGTCTGCCACAGGAGCTGGCCATCCCGGTCATAGCGGCGCAGATACCAGGAGGTGCCGAG
>JAGVUH010000386.1 GCA_019136395.1 Gammaproteobacteria bacterium | reverse complement strand
CTGCTGTCCCCCGCATATCCTCGGCTGCATGAATCTGCGCGGGGCCATCCTCACCCTCCTGGACCTGGCGCCCCTGCTCCAGGGCCAGCCGCGGCGCGATTACCGCGCGGTGGTCATCCTGTGGTTGGGGGACCAGCGGCTGGGCCTGGCCGTACATCAGGTGCTCGATGTGCGCGCCTATCCCGCCCAGGCCGCCACCGCCCTCGGTGGCCAGGCCTTCGGCCATCCCCATTGCAAGCGCCTGCTGCATGACGAACTGGGCGTGGCCGGGGTCCTGGATCTGGAGGCGTTGCGCCACCAGGGCCTGCTGGACCTCAATGACCCGATCTGAGTCCTCCCCGCCACCTGTCCAACTCCTCATCCCTGGCACCCGTCCTCCACCCAAGGCACAAGCATGAACGCCAAGCTCAAACTCTCCACCCGCATCCTGCTCGGCTACGTGGTTCCCTGCGTGGTCTTCACCCTCGCCGTGGTCGCGGTGTATCTGGAAAGCCTGGGGTTGGAACGGACCATCGCCCAGATGAACCGGGCGGTGAGCATCGTCGAGAATGCCCAGGCCCTGCAACTCCATGTCGCCGAACTCCAGCGCGCGGCCCGGGGTTCGCTACTCAAACCCCAGGATGCCCAGTTGGATGACTACGAGGTCAGCAAACGCCAGGCCGACCAGGATCTCCTCGACCTGAAACAACTGGTCCAGGACGCGGGACAGATCGCCATCCTCAACCGCCTCACGGATGTCACCAACGCCATCGCCGAGTCCACCCGGCGGCAGATCGAGCGCGTCAAGGCGGGCGAGGTGGAACAGGGGGTCCAGGACTTCCGCGGCGGTCAAAGCGATGTCCTCTACCAGAGCTTCATCAACCTGGCGACGCAGTTCTTCGAGCGCGAAAAGCAGATCGAGCAGGAACTCAAGGCCGAGGTCATCGGCGGCATCGCCGCCGTCAACCGGATCGCCGTCCTGGGCCTGGGCCTGGCCCTGATGGTCTCCCTGGCCGCCGGGTTCTGGCTGGCCCGCAAGACCAGCAACAGTCTCAAGGAGCTGATCTCCGTCGTGGCCGCCTCCTCCACCCAGATCGCCGCCACCACCCAGCAGCACGAGGGGGCCATGACCCAGCAGGCCAGCGCGGTGACCGAGACCACCGCCACCGTGGAGGAGATGGTGGCCACCGCCCGCGTCAACGCCGAGCAGGCCGAGTCCGCCACCCAGTCCGCCAACGAGGCCCAGGCCACCACCCAGGCGGGCCTGGAACTGGTGACCCACAACGAGAACGACATGGCGGCCATGGAGGGGACCATGAACAAGATCGCCGAACAGATCATCGGCCTCTCGGAACAGGCCGGCCAGATCGGCGAGATCGCCCGGGTGGTGGGGGAACTGGCCGCCGAGACCAACATGCTGGCCCTCAACGCCGCCGTCGAGGCCGCCCGCGCCGGCGATCAGGGCAAGGGCTTCGCCGTCGTCGCCAGCGAGATCCGCAAGCTGGCGGACCAGAGCAAGAAGTCGGCGGAGCGCGCCAATCAGATCGTCGCCGACATCCAGAAGGCGACCAATGGCATGGTGATGACCGCCGAGGACGGCAGCAAGACCACCCACTCCGCCGCCGAGAGCGCCCGCCTCGCCTCCCAGGCCTTCGCAAAGGTCATCCACCTGGCCGATGCCGTCTTTCATAACGCCCAGCAGGTGCTGTTCAACAGCAAGCAGCAGGCGGTGGCCCTGGCGCAGATCGACATCGCCATGAAGAACATCAACAACGGCGCCCGGGAGATGTCCACTGGCACCGCCCAGATCCGCGAGGGTATCGCCCGGCTCTCGTCCGTGGCCACGGACATCAACCGGATGCTCTGAGGGCCGGGGCTTGGCGGCGGGCTGGGCCGCTGACCCCCGCTAGCACATGGTTTTTACTGCCGAGAAGGGAAGTCGAACATTGAGTTGCGCTGGCAATCACCGCGGTCTGGCCTCGGGGAGGCGTCCGTGACCGGGCTGATCGAGGACCGGGAGTTGCGGGACATGTTCCGTGCCGAGAGCCTGGAGCATGCCCAGAAAATCGAAGCCGGACTGCTGGAGCTGGAGCGCCAACCCGAGCAGGCCCCCCTGCTGGAGGAGGTCTTTCGCGAGGCCCACAGCCTCAAGGGGGCGGCGCGGATGCTGGGCCTGCGCGACATCCAGAACCTGGCCCACGCGATCGAGACCTTGCTGGGGGAGGCGCGGCAGGGCAAGGCCGGCATCACCGCCGCGACGGTGGCGGCGCAACTGACCAA
>JAGVUH010000703.1 GCA_019136395.1 Gammaproteobacteria bacterium | reverse complement strand
CATCTCGGCGTGCTTGCCATTGGAGATGACGCGGTCGCCGGGGGCGAAGCCGGATTGCCCCCCCTCTCCCCGACCCTCCCCCACCAGGGGGGAGGGAGGAAGAGCGCCAGCATCAAGCACCTTACACCCCCCACCAACCGCCGCCACCACCCCAACATGGCAATAGCCCAGGGGCAAAGGCTGCTCCAGCTTGTTGCGCACCGCCGCCAGGGTCGGCGCCAGGCCGTCGGTCCGGACCTTCTCCAACACCTGGCGCACCTTGTCCGGCTGCTGGCGGGCCTTCTCCAGCGGATTGGCCTTGCCGAAGTCCACCAGCATGCGCTCGGTGCCGGCGGAGATCAGGGTGCGGCTGGTGCGCAGCAGCAGATAGCCGGAGGTGAGGCGCGGGCAGGGGACCTCGGCAATCTCGGTGCTGCCGTCCTTAAGATTCTGCAGGATTTGTTTCACGGGGATTTTTTAAACCGTCTGGACTGAGTCAACGCGAGTGGATTGGGCGTCAACCGGGCTGACTCACCCTGGTCAGGCGGCGGCGCAGCCTAGCCAGGCAGGTAGCTCCGGCTCCGCGTTCCTCTACGCTGCCGTAAGCGCGTCGGTCTTGGCGAAATCATTGCCCTTAAACAGCAGGGGAACGCGCTCGCGGATCGCCAAGGCGTAGGAAAAACAGTCACCAAAATTTAGCCCGGCGGGATGTCGACCCTTGCCGAAGCGGCGATAGCCCTCGGCGGCGAGGTCCGCCAAGGTCTCATCGAGCGCTATCGTCTGTACCTTTTCCAGTGCCAGAAACTGCTTCGCGCGCTCAACACCGAGGTCGCCAAGGCGCGCCTGAATCACCACCAGCAACTCGGTGCGGTTCGGCGCGCACAGACCAATGCGCGGCGCGGCCGTCAGCGCACGGAGCAGGGCGGGGGCCTCGGGCTCCCCGAGCAGGATGGCGGTCAGCGCGCTGGTATCGACCGCTAGGTCAATCGAAGTGGCCATCAGCGTTGTAGCCCAGGATGGCGTCGTCGCTGCGCCGATCCAGCACCGGGAGCGACCAGACCTCGCGTCGCAGCCAGTCCAGGGTGTCCTCCAGACTGGGCTTAGGCGGCGGCTCTTCGCGCCCCAGCAGGGCGCCACGCAACGAGACAATCGCCTCCTGCGTCATAGAGCGACGGTGATCGGCCGCGGTGTCCTTGAGCCGCTGATAAAGATCGTCAGGCACGTTGCGTAAGACCAGGGTGGGCATCGCGAGACTCCGAACAGGGTTGCTAGCAAAATGCTAGCGTCAAGAGGCTCTCCAGACAAGACTACAGCGTCCACCGCCCATCTGCCGTGGGCATTCAACGGGTGATTCCAGACAAACCAAATGACTGAAAGCGGCAAACAGCTTGCGCGCCTTGGCCACCGTCTCGCGGCGGAGATCAGGGTGCGGGTGGTGCGCAGCAGCAGGCGGCTTACGCCCCCACCAGCCCCTAGCCCGGCTTGCGCAACTCCACCACCAACAACACCCGCAACCAGGCCAAACCCGGGACCCGATTCACCACCCGCTCATACAGCCAGCCGAGGAGATAGGTCGGCGCCGAAAACCGCAGGTACCCCGGCCGGCCCTCGATCAACTCAATCCGCACCACCTCCAGACCCGCCCCGGCCGCCAGCTCGCGCGGATCCCAGGGGGAATTCGCCCGGTAGCGGGTCGGAAAGACATCCTCCCCCCCCCGCCACCGCCACCGCACCACCCAGCGGTGAAACCCATGGGGCGTCAAGCGCGCGATCAGCGGCACGTAATGCCACTTGTTGGGCGTCTTGCCGAGGAAGACCCCACCCGGGCGCAACACGCGGGCCACCTCCGCGAACACCGCCGCCGGGTCCGGCAGATGCTCCAGGACGTTGTCGGCGAAGACCACGTCGAAGCTGGCATCCGGATAGGGGATCGACTCCCCCACGCCCACCCGGCCCTCGTCCAGGTAGGGATAAGTTTGTTTTGAAAAAGCTAAATCAGTTTCTCGTCCAATTCCTGACAGGCTGCAGGCGCCGGTGAAAATAGCGCGGAATTTAGCATGCCAATTATTACATTGGCACAAATAATTTTCACTGCGTTTCTGTTGTCATAATCGAACAATTGACGCTCGACTGACGGAGTCTCGTAAACTTGACCAAATTCAGTTAAGTAAAATCTCCAGATCTCAACTTTATTTTCACCCATTTGAACATAGAAGACATATTCAGCGTAAAAATCATCGTCAACAGAGCGGACGTAACGACATTCCGCTTTGGCGCGATATCCAAGCGCACTGACCACTATCGCGTTACTTTCAAATGAAATTTCAGATTCGAAGCCCTCACCGACTTCCAGTTCAGCACAGACTGAGAGAAACTTTTCGTTCATCACAGCCAATGCTTTCAGGTGATTATTAGCATTTTTAATTCTGATAAGTTTATCTGCTTGCATTTCTATTTTTCCTCATTTTAGCATCATTGCGTGATTTAATCTTTCAAAAAAGCACTGCCGCGGGAGTATTCCGAAAAACCGTTAAAGGTTAAACCCGCTTTTAACGCTTCTTCCTCCATCTGGTGACCAATTGAAGCCAAAACCGACGGCTCATGCTTATCAAAGATGGCACTGTCCAGCTCGATGTGTAGCCCGGTCTTACGCATTCTGCAGCGCACGTCCACGGGGCCAAAGTGGTCGCGCAGACGGGTTTCAACACGGTCAATCATCAGCAACCGCGCCGGCACAATCGCAATCCCCGTCTCGATTCGGCTAGCAAGGCAGGGCTGAGCAGGTAAATCCGCGATGTCATCCAGACCGAGATAGGCAGCTATCGCCCGGATGCCGGCCTTGTCGATACCGGCTTCAACGAAGGGATGACTTACCTGATGTTCTTTGGCCGCGATCAGGCCTGGCCGGTAATCGGACAGATCATCTTGATTAGTGCCAGAAAACAAAGGCCCGGACCACTCTCGGCGGATGTAGTCGTAGAGATGGGTCTTGCAGTAGTAGCAGCGATTGACGGGGTTGGCCACGTAGTGGGCATCTTCCAACTCCCCCGCATCAATGCACCGCAACTCCCAACCCGCGCGCGCGGCATGTTGGCGCACCCGGGCGGTAGCACTCGTCGGCACCGCGGGGGAAAGCGCATGGAACAGCACCGGCTTCTCGGCCATGGCACGCATGGCCAGGTGCGCCAACGTCATGCTGTCGACACCGCCGCTCACGGCGATCGCCGCTGGCGCGTAGGACCCGAGCACCTCCTCCAAGCCCTTTAGCATGCAATCCAGGCCAGATTTATTCATTAGCAGGGGGTAATTTGACCACTGGGCTTATTTGACTACTGGGGTTAGCGTGAAAGGCACGGGAAAGTCTTTCATTATCACGGGGGTGGCCTGCCGCCTCATGACAGTTAAGTTGGCTGCCTATCCTGATCGTCAGACCGACCACAGGCGGCGTCATACCCATCTGCCCCCTTTAAGCCTGACCGGTCAGTCCCATGGCCTTCTCTCTGAATTACATGCTGTTGCACAAACTCAGCAAGCGCCTGCTCCTTCAGACGGTTACTCAACAACTCACGCTCCCGCTGAGACAGATCCAGACCCGCCACAAAGTCAGCCTCCAGCTTGGCCGTTACCACACCACCCAGTCGCTGGGCGATCTTGACTGGCGCTGAACCATGCTCCGCAGTGGCGACCTGCACCGCCCGCCGCGCCAGGGTCCAGCGATCTTCAACCCGCCAACGCAACCCCAGGGTCGTGGTTTCGTTAAAACAGGCCAGCACCACCGCCTCAAGCCGAGGCGGCTTGGCCAGGATCTCGATCCGAAAGGCCAGTCGACCCTTTTTACCGGCAGTCATGACGCTGGAAACGCTCAGCACACCCGGGATGGTTCGCAGTCGGTCCAAGCCGATGGCCAAATCCTCCGGCGACTGGTCATCGATATCAAAAGACAACACGGCCACCCGATCAGCAACCAAGCCCGCTTCCGCCAAAGCGTTAGCGTGAAAGTCACGGCAAAGACTTTCATTATCGGGTACATGGCCTGCCATCTCATGCCATTTAGCGACTCTTTCACCATCGGCTAGTCCACCGGACAGCCCCCCATCGGCAAACACCAGCAGACGCATCACATTGGGCACGCCCGGCAATTCCTTTGTCCCCGCGCCATACCCGCTGCCCATCAACCGGCCAGAGCGCAAGTCACGCGCCTCGAAAGCCCCCAAATAGGCCAGGATAGCCGCCCCCGTGGGCGTCACCCGCTCCCCTTCAATGCCATCGTCGCGCAGGCGCGCCCCTCGGCAGAGGAACGCGGTTGCTGGCGCGGGCACGGGCAGCAGCCCATGGGCGCAACGCACGGTCCCACCGCCGAGAGGGAGCGATGGACAGATCCAACTCACGGGTCCCACGGCATCGATGATCACCGCCGCCGCGACCAGGTCCACGATGGAGTCCCAGTCCGCGATCTCATGCAGATGCACCTCATCCGCCGGCCTGCCATGCACCTCGCCCTCGGCCATCGCAATCAGGTCAAACAGCCCGCTCGCAATCCGCCGCACCTCAGGCGATAACTCAGACGCATGGATAAACGCCTTGATCTCCGCCACCGACCCCGTCGGGTGGGACACCTCACCACCAAAAGCCGGCACAAATTGGCGTGCAGCGACCCCCCCACGGTTCACGATCGGCCAAGCCAATTCATAGGTGACCGGGATACGTAGGGTTGCCAGGGCCGCCGCGATCCGCCCCGCAAGCTCCGGCCAGGTTGCCACCGCCGCCGCCACGAACATATCACCCGCCACCCCGCCAATGGCATCGAGCCGGATCCATCCGCCAGGTGGCAAGGGCAAGGGCAAGGGCAAGGGCAAAGACAAAGGCAAGCGCAAGGGCATGAGTAAAGGCAAAGGCACTCCCAAGGGCGACCGCACGACGTCAGGCCCGCCCACGCATCGTCAGCATGCGATAAGCCGCGACGGCGGCCCCATAGCCATTGTCAATGTTCATCACCACCACGCCATTGGCGCAACTGGCCAGCATGGCACCAAGGGCGACCCGACCGCCCGCGGCCACCCCGTAACCAACGCTGGTCGGTACCCCAATCACGGGTTGAGGAAACAATCCGGCGATCACCGACACCAGGGCGGCCTCAAACCCAGCCACCGCGATGATCACGTCCGCTTGTTCAAGACGGCCGCGGTGGACCATTAGCCGATGCAAACCCGCTACACCTACATCAATGATCAGGTCCGCCGCGCAACCGAGAAACTCACAGCAATTCAACGCTTCTCGTGCAACAGGGGCATCCGAAGTGCCCCCGGCAATGATGGCTACCCGTCCTAATGCTGGACTTTGCGCCGCGAACGCAAGCCGAAGGGTCCGCGCAACGGGATCATAGGCGCCTTCTTGCAACGCTAGCGGCACTTTAGCGCCGTCTAATCGTGTAATTAGCAAATTACGAGATTCTTGACGATGAAGATCCACTATGGCCGCGATTGTCGTGGCCGACTTATTCTCCCCAAACACCACTTCAGGAAAACCAAGACGCTCCTGACGACTAAGGTCGAGAAATACATCCGGAATCGGTCCGTGGTGTGACTTGGTACCAGGCAACGGTTAATGTCTCCTACTAAAACCAGCGAGATAGTGAATAGAGCCTATCCTTGCGGAAACCAACACTTGTCACAATACCGTGATTTGAACTGAAAAAAAGAAATTAAATTGCAATCCTACTATCCAGCAAACGCAATTTGCCGCGAGCAGTGAGGGGGATCTCATCTACGCAGATGACATTAATCTCCACCTCATTGCCGACCTTTTGCTGGTATGACTGCTGTATTTGCAGACGATCATCTTCCGCAAACCCAGGGGCAGGCAATACCTTGATCTGACATACCCCCATCTTCTCCTGGTAGTACTGGTAGCGAACAACGCGCTCAAACAATGCCCCATGCATATTCAGTGCCGCGAGGGAAATGCGTGCGCCATTCCGGCCAATGATCATGTCCTGCCTCCACCGACCCTCCACCTGATCAAACCGGTCCCACATACGACCACAAGCACACTCAGGCGCGCGCCGCCTGGCATAGTCACCGGTACGATAGCGGATCAGAGGCATGGAGTAATTTAACAACCCAGTGCCAACCAACTCACCTCTGTCCCCCTCATCGTTACAGGCCCTTCCATTGTCGTCAATAATCTCCAACACGCCATAGTCAGGGAAGTGATGGTAGGTTGCCTCACACTCACATTCCCCCGCGAGGATCAAACGCTCACTATGCCCATACCAACTATATGCCCTAGTACCAAATGCGGCTTCGATGCGCTGACGCTGAGCAGGAAAGCATCCTTCGGAACCTAAAAGTACAGCTTTAAAAGCAGGCAGTGATGATTGGAGATTCTTTCTCAGGACATATTCAGCCAACACATCAATAGCGGAGGGGTACCCATGCAGATAATCAGGACGATATTGACGCAATTGATCAATGTATAACGCCAGTGTCCCATCATGCATGTGAAAAGGGGAAAACTGGAGTTCATTGTAAATCGGATTATGTTGCCAAAAAATACCATCCCCTAAATTTTCAAATGGAACACCACGGAACGTAGCCTTGCGGCGACGTGGGTTATAACCTACACGCGCCCACTGTCGGTGAATAAAAGCCGTTTCCACCGACTGCGATGGGTCATCGAGAAAAAATTTTAGTTGATTACCAGAGGTCCCACCCGTCGTACATTCATAATGCGGAATTTCGCTTAAATTTATCGGTAGGTATCGATTAAGATCGCGCTGCATGTCCTCTTTGCTAACCATCGGGAAAGCCTGTAGGGCAGTGAATGGCTTGTAGCGCTCTACAGTTCCTTGCAGGTTTGCATAAGCGGGCACATACCTCGTCGCAAAGCGCAACATGTCACCTAGGCGTTTGCTCTGGTAATCTCTGAGCACTTCGCGGGTTGCCTTATCAATGAAATCATTTCGCCGCAAGGTATCACGGTATGCCCGGCCAGCGATCCAACCAAACGGGATAAGACCAATACCCTGCCTGATGGTTGATGGGAGTGATTCGTAAACTCTACGCTTGAACGAAAAACTCATACCAGCAGATCCATGCCCCTCAGGGGTTAAGTACTGTCCAGCCAAAATGCGGTCGGAAGCCCCCAGGGACGGCCGGGGCGACCTCCTGCAAGTCAATTTCCGCTTGCACCCGCTCATCCCAAACCCGAACCTCATCCAGCGAGCAGGGTGCAATGGGCCAGCGATGCCCCTGATCGAACGCCTCACGCACCAGGGGCACCGCCGCGGGGTCGAATCCCATCAACCGACAGGACACCGCATCCAGCACGGCCGGGTTATCCCCGGTGACCAAGACCCCGGAGGGCACGGCATCCGGGCAGAGAGGCCCATTGCCTTCGCCCCCAATGATGCCATCGACGATACCCAGATAAGGCTTGGGCGCTTCCGCCCCCCGCAGGGTGCCATCCGGGTTGCCGAACAACAGACAACGATTCAGATCCAGTGCCATGCGCCAGCAGGTATCGTTGCCGTACCAGTTTCCGTTGCGGATCGTCGTCTCGCTGTCTCCCAGCACGCGCTTACCGGCATTGCGGGCCTTGCGGTAGAGCCAGTTGCCGACCCCGGGTACCGACAGGGCCAGCTTACGCCCCGCGTTCTTCAGCCCAGTCTCCAGCCGATGGACCAGGGAGGCATCCGGAAACTCATCCCCCCCGTTGGCAGGCGATCCTTCCGTATGATGAGGCAGCCAGTTCTTATCGCCGTTGATCCCGACCAAGTTCTTCAGACAACAGGTGATGCCGGTTTTTTTATGGGTCTTGAGCTTCGGGACATTGATAAAGAAATCACAAACCACCGGTGTCCCCGCCAGCAGATACTCCTGGGTCTCCCCCTGGTGGTGCCGCCGGACCACGCTGGAATCATAGTCAGCGCCATAATACCGTCCCTCGCCCCGATGCCGGTAAAACAGGCTATCCCGCCCAAGATTAAAGGCGACGTAATCGCGGGGGTCGGGCTCATTCGCGATCCGCTCGACGACTACCTCTTCCCGCCGCAGCCAGATCTCCCGCCGCAGGTCGATCAATTCCAATCGCAGGAGCGGCCAGCGGGCACGGATGTGGTCAATCACAACCTTGAGGTTGCCGCGGGCCAGAATCCCGTCAAAGCTTGCGTGGGTGTGGGGGGCATCGCACAGACTGAGCGTCCCCAGACCACCCATGCGCTCCGCGGTCACGGACAGGACCGCCCCAAGCACCGCCGGGTGGGTGATCACCGGTTCCCATATCGCTGGCTGGTATTCATGGGATTCCTGCACCCAGTTAGGCTTGACTACCACGTGTCGCTGGGTATCAGGGAGCCACCTATTCACTACCGGGTGGTGGTCGTAAGCTACTTGTATGGCATTAACAATGGGATCAAGGTGATCATAGTTATCAAGAGATGTTATAAAACTAAACATACTTATTCTTTTAAACCCAGAGATCAATAAAGGGCACTAGAAAGGACAGGAATGGAAAAGTTATGAAGGCGTATTCAACCCATCAATCAGATAATTTTCTTTAAATACTATCAACCTTAAGCTTAATTTTTCCAGAACTTGTACGCACAGGTTCCGCCAATAGCTCCACCCGCCAATCCAAGTCCAAATCCTTTAAATCAAGACCGGCCTCAATGGCTACCAAATTCTGGCGGCTATCCAGAGGCGTCACCAGAAAGGTTATGCGGCCTATTTGATCTTGACGTACTTGTAGGTGTTTGATTAGCGAGAAGGCGGCGTGATGGCGGCCAAAAATAATGGCTGTTAGAGAATGTCTCATGCCATTTCGATCGACGATATACTCGCCAATCCGACCATCCACAATCCGAAAAGCTAGAGATCCACTATGGTGTGACACCGGTTCGATCAGATCACCCGTATCGTTACGGATGAAGGGATGGACACGATTGTGCAACGAGGAGCAAACCAGTCGGCTTGCACCAAACTGTGATTCAGATACAGCTTCCGCATAGCCGTAGGTCGGCAAGGATTCATAGACTCCAAGGGCCGTCTCACGTGCCAGTACCGCCATCTCACTATGCCCATACCAGCTCACAACATTAGACGACAGGACATGCTCGATCACGGATCGATAGACAGAAGCAGGGTATTCCGACCCCAGCAGAACCCCAAACAGACGTGAACGGAAATCTGCCAGTACCCCCGGAGGTAAAACGGTACAAGCGTGCGCAAATTCTGCCACCAAACTGGGGTATCCGTGTAACCAGCGGATCACGGTCTTTGGCGGTAAGTCAAGCACCCCCTGCACTACGGCTGACATCGGGGCATTGGCATTGACGATATATTCGTTGTGCAAGGCGTTGTAACGGAGGACGTGCCGCGTATCGAAGTGTTTACCACGGAATGTTAGCTTGAGATGAGACGGCCGGTAACCATGTGCCTTCCATATATGGTGCATGTGCGCCCACTCGCGCGCGGATGCTTGGCGATCTAGATAGAACTCCAGCGGTTGGCCTGTAGTGCCACCCGTGTTCACCTTTATCCCCCTCGCGCCCCTAGCAGTGCGTTGTTCAAGCGAAACCCCTTGCAAATCTGCCTTGGTCACGACCGGTACTTTTGTCCAGTCCACCAGCGACTGAACATCACCCGGCGCAAATCCTTTGCTCCGGTAAAAAGCCCGATAGAACTCGATATGATCAACTGCAAATGTCAGTAACCGCCGCAATAGCGCGAGCTGATTGTTCTCAAGTGAGCTAAGCCCATCTCTTTCAACGCGGCATATCGCCCGCGCCGATCTCGTGTAACTCAGGCCAAGGCGAAATATAAAGGGGATTTTTGCCAAAGGTCGCGCCAACTCTTGGGGCATTTTCTCCACATGATGCTTTACCGTAAAGAGAAGAGGAGACATCACCCCCTTCCTCGCAAGGCTTTAAGCCCGCTTCGCGCTGCACCATTTATCAACACTTGGCGCAAACCCACCCAGCGGTCTTTCAGCCAATTGGCAGGTGAATCCTCAGCAACGCGGTAAATGGGTAAGCCCTTGCGCTTGATCCGATTTTGTTTGAACCATTGAAGGTATTCGACATCATCGTACCCTTCGAAGATCGGCTTCAAAGAGAAATCCGCGTCCGTTATATGCTCTGTTCTCTCATAGACCACACGATTCGGTGGCACGAACTGAGCGTGATGAACCAGGTCTCCATCCTCACCTAACTCTACGGCAATCTGATGAAAACTTTCAGCAGGCAAGCGCAGCCGACCGCTGAAAAACTTTCCATATGAAAACGCCCAGTTGCCAAGGCTATAGGCAATTGTACGACCCTGGTAACGTTCCACCGGTCCCACGACATGCGGGTGATGAAAAATTACCGCATAGGCCCCAAGATCGATAAGTGTCAATGCTAGGCGGCGATGCGCAGGCTGAGGATAAGGTTCGAACTCATAGTTGCCATGGATCACCACGACCAACCGTGATGCTCTATCATCCCGTACCGTATTTTCCACAGCCACAAGCACTCGACGCCCTTCAAGCCGGTTGACACCTGGCCGTTGCTTACCGGCTGGGACACAGCCGATCACCGGCCAGCCAAAGCCCAGCAAACGATAGCGGCAGCCCGCGGAAGACACCTCCACGGACTCGTCTGCAGCTACCTCATCCGAGCCAGCCGCAAACACGGAGATGCCTCGCAGGGCGAGCGCATCCGCAGTGGTAATCACACCATCGGGTACGTCATGTACATGATTGTTACCAAGAAAAACAGCACCAAGACTCCAGCCTTTGAACGATTCAAACCAGTTGTCGGCGTTGTGCAATCCCCATGAGGGTACGTGAATACCACTGCGAGGTATGCTGCCCTCAAGATTGAAGCACCATGGTGCCTCCAAGACCGCTGGCGGAAAACCTACAAATCCAAACCGATCACCTAAGGCGACCGCGACATCGCCGGCGAAGATCACGAGGCCACCCGACCCAACGCAGTGAGAAACAACTGTCTGTTCGCGTCGATCACCTCAGGTCGGGTCGCAACCTCATGGGCGTAAGCCTGCGCAAGGCCTTTGATCTTCATCACCCGTGGTGCCGGCCAAGCCGCAAAGTCATCGATCTGTCGTGCAAAAGCCAATTCGTTATCAAGCGGTAACACCCAGCCAACTCCCCGCTCGACCACCTGCTGCCAAGGGGTTTGATCGCTGCACTGCCCGCAAATGTTCGAGTCGACTATGTGGGGGAGTTGCATCCCAGCGAGGTCAAGGCGCGTTTGGCACAGCATGATCTATTTCTCTTTCCGACCAGGGGGGAAAACTACGGTCACGTCATTCATGAAGC
>JAGVUH010000242.1 GCA_019136395.1 Gammaproteobacteria bacterium | reverse complement strand
CCCTCAGATTGAGGGCCGACTAAAGTCGGCTCTTCTTTAGCTTTTGCAGCCGCTCGCCCAACTAGTCCTGCGCTCGCCGCCTCCGCCCTTTTCCGATTGGCATCATCGCGGATGCGTTGTCTTGCTTCCTCGAACTCGCCGGCCTTTTCAATCAGGCCGCCAATGACCATGGCCTTTTGCACACCATTGAGCCATGAGCGGCGGCCTTCATGACTGACGTTTGACACGTGTAAAACGCGCCAAGCCCTTGGCTCTATGGGGCTTGTAGGGCCTCTGGCGACGGGCAACAAAAAACCCGCACGGTGGCGGGTCTGGGGTGGCGCGATCAGCCGGGCCTCTTCGCCCCGACCAGGGCTGACCAGTCCGGGCCAGGCACCCCGGGGGGCGGTGGCGTGCCCGCGATCAGGTCGCGCCACGTGGGCAAATAACCCGGGGCGGGCTTTTGCCTAGCCTGCTCCAGGCGCTTCAGACGGCGGGCGAGGGCGTCGTTCATCGGTTGGTGCCTCAGTGATGGTGGGGTGGCGGCTACCGGGCGCCAGGGCCAGGGCAGTGCGTGCCGGCGGCCCTTGGCCTTGCCGATGGACTGCCAACCGGGCCGATGCGCCCACGGGCCTCCTAGGGCCTCTGGCGGGGTGATGGTGTTTCCAACCATTGCCCGCCAGAGCCACTTGGGAGCGGCGTGGATTTGAGATAGTTGTGACCAGTTCGCTTGTGCATCTTCGTTACGGATATCCGTAACGGTCAAGACTCGGTACGCCTTCACTTTCGTTGAAAGCGTTGTCCTTGCCTTCCCCGCCCTCTCCGCATAGCTCTTCAAATCAGAGCCACTTGGGCGCAGCGTGGATTTCGGCAAGGTTGCGCCATTGGTCACGGATGTCTTCCGTGTTGCACGTGCAACACGCCAAAACACGCCATGCATAAAGTTTGTCCAGTAATGTGCGCCTACTTTTCCCCGCCCTCTCCGCATAGCTCTTCAAATCAGAGCCACTTGGGTGCGGCGTGGATCTCGGCAAGCTGCGACCATGATTCTCTTGCTTTGTCGTGACCGATATCGGTCACAGCCATAACACGATACGACTTCACTTTCGTTGAAAGCGTTGTCCTTGCCTTCCCCGCCCTCTCCGCATAGCTCTTCAAATCAGAGCCACTTGGGCGCAGCGTGGATCTCGGCAAGGTTGCGCCATGAGTCGCGGGCGGCTTCGTTACTCACGTGAGTAACGGAGGCAACGCGCCAAGCCTTCACCTTTGTTGACAGCGTGGTGTAGACCTTCCCCGCCCTCTCCGCATAGCTCTTCAAATCAGAGCCACTTGGGTGCGGCGTGGATTTCGGCAAGGTTGCGCCAGACTTCGCGGATTTGGTTGTGGTCCACATGGACCACGGACAAAACGCGCCATCGTCGGCAGAGGGAGGGGTAGTAGGTCGGATAATGTCAAACCTAACAAAGGTGGAACTGATGTTTGACACGTGTAAAACGCGCCAAGCCCTTATTCGTTGATGTGTCGTCCACCTCCAGGCGCTCGATACGGGATGCTAGGGTGCTAGGCATGGGTTCCTGTCGAACCTCAATCTGAGGTTCAACAGGCTAAAAACGATGCTAGGGTGCTAGGCATGGGTTCCTCCTAAGTCCGTCCAGACAACCCGGACGATGGGGCCTGCCGGGATGGGTGAGTGCGGTTTCCCCTGGGTGCAGGGCGGTAGGGTGTCGCCCATGAGCCCTGCTTCCTCCCCTGGCACCTGAGATCCGCAGGCGGAACAGGCGTAGAAAACCTCGGGCGAGCTGTCGTCCACTTCCAGGCGGGCTACTCTGGTTTCAAGGTTGCTCGGCATAGCGGGCCTCCAGTGCGGTGATACGGTTTTCCAGTTCGGCGGTTTCCTTCGCCCGGGCCAGGACGCTCACAAGCTGGCTGATCGCGGTCACCTGATCGGTGGTCAGGGTGCCACGTGCCAGGGCGCTCAGGACGGCTTCAGGGGCCGCGTCCAGTGAAGGGATGGCTAGGCCAGGGATGGGGGGCTCGGTGGGCTTCATGGGCGGGATAACACGCGAGAGCAATATCCCCGCGGCCTGGGTGTCGCCAGCCAGGGCCGCTTCGACCAGGCGGGCGATGATGCCCGGCGCGTCTTTCTCAATCGCGCTGCGCAGTTTGCCAATCGTGCCCACCCCCCGGGGCCTGCCCGCGGGGTTGCCAGACTGGCCAGGCTGGAATTTCGCCATGTCTGATTCTGGCCTGCTCAATCAGGATAGGGCGGGGCCGTGCCGGGGG
>JAGVUH010000211.1 GCA_019136395.1 Gammaproteobacteria bacterium | reverse complement strand
CCTGGCCCTGGCCCTGGGCCTATCCCAGATGGCCAGCCGCAAGGTGCGGGTGGATTCCCTGTTCCTCGACGAGGGCTTCGGCACCCTGGACGAGGAGGCCCTCGACACAGCCCTGGCCACCCTGGCCGGCCTGCGCCAGGACGGCAAGCTGATCGGTCTGATCTCCCACGTCCCCACCCTCAAGGAGCGCATCGCCACCCAGATCCAAGTCATCCCCCTGACGGGTGGCCGCAGTCGCCTGGCCGGGCCAGGGTGCGCGCGGGTCCAGGGTAAACAAGCCGGTTAGCATGGCTGGCCGAATCTGGGTGGCCCCCCATCCCGCCCATTAGTGGACATAAATCATATTAAAACAGCTAGTTAAGCAATGATGACAGACGAGACAATCGCAATGAAAGTATCCAGAATGGCCTTCGCCTCTTCCCTGCTCCTGTTGGCCTCTACCGCCCAAGGCGCCGACACAGGTTCGGTTTCCCAGGTGACCCAATCCCTCGAACAGATCTCCGCGGAGGTCCAGGGGGTGCTGGCGCAGGAAAAGATCAACAATGCCTTCGACCTCTTCAAACGCCTATCGGCGCATGGGATCACCTGGCAGCCGTCACTCCTCGCGCCCAATAACCTGGCCGAACGGCTCAATGACGAGCAGTTGCGGATGTACGCGGGCATCAAGCTGTTCGATGCCCTTTACGCCGCCACCTTCAAGCAGCGCAAGGCGGTCGCCGAGGCGGTGGCGGTGATCGAGGATGTCCAGGACAAACTCGATCTGCGAGCGGAGGCGGATCTCAGCAGCGCCCTGTTCACCACCCTCAAGCGGGCGGCCGCCGATCCACAAGGCATCGACCTCGATAAGACCTTCGGGCACCTGGCCGCGAGCTACATCCAGGACGTCCCCGTCCTGATGGCCAACCCGCGCAGCGCCGAATACCTGGTCGATTCGCTGTTCGGCTTGACGATCCAGCAAGCCTATATGAGGGGCAAATTCCACAACGCCTTGCACGATGCGGGTGACTTTGCACTCGATAAGGGCGCCCAGGGTCAGCCTGATCGCGGGGAATGGGAAGAGGTCATGTTGACGCTCCTCAAGGTCGCGGCACCGGTCGACAAGACCCTGACCGTCAATGGCTGGACGATTGCGAAAGCGGATCTCATCGCCAAAATGCACGCCGCCTACCGGGCCGACACCACCCCCGAGGAAACATACGCCATTCAGGCCCAATGGACCGAAGTGAACAAGGAAGTCGCCGCCACCCGCGCTGCCATCCTGACCCCGGCACGCTAAGCGGGTTGCCCCGACCTCCACCCTGATGATTCCTGAACGCCTGCTCAACGCCGTCCTGCACCTCTTCGCCCTGCAAGCGGCAAGCCTGAGGGGTGATGCCCGGGACGCCGCCCGCAGGCGGGTGCTGGCCTACCTTCACGACCACGTCCGGCTGGCCGATGCCGCGACCTACATCGGTCTCTTTGACGACCTCGCCGAACTCCACCAGGACAGGCCAGCGGAGGACCTCCTCGCGCAGGCGGCCGGGCTGGGGGACCAGCTCCAGACCCTGCTTCACGGCGTCGAGCGCCAGGCGGCGGTGCTGCGTTTCCTGGTCCTGGCGGCACCTAACGCGGAAGAGGCCCCCGCCCGCCGCATCGCCCGCCGGCTCGGCCAGACCCTGGGCCTGAGTCCGGCAAGCCTGGACGCCATCCTGGCCTTCATCGCCGATCCGGCGGCCGTCGCCCGGGATCGACCCGAAGGCCGGCTGCTAGGGGACGGCGAGGCAGAGGCCTTCCGTAGCCGGCTGGCGGTGTTGCGTCTGGCAGCGGATGACCTGCTACTCGTCGCCCCCCTGGGTGATGAGCCCCTCACTCTGGAAGGACGGCCCCTGGCACCCGGTGACGTCCAGCCCCTGCGCCCTGGCCAGGTGTTGCGCGACCGCTGGGGCAACGAACTCGCCGTCTCTCAGCTTAACGCCGCCTTCAGCACGCTGGTGGCCACCGCCCCGGCCGTCATCCTGCGCGGCGAGCACCTGGAGTTTCGCTTCCCCGGCGGCGAGGCCGGCCTGCATGACTTCTCCTTCCAGGAGCAGGGCGGGCGTCTGGTGGCCATCATGGGCGGTAGCGGCGCCGGCAAATCCACCCTGCTCAACCTCCTCAACGGCACCCTGCCCCCCGATCACGGCGCCCTCTATCTCAATGGCCGCGACGTCTATCGGGAACCCGCCGCGGTGGCCGGCGTCTTCGGCTACATCCCCCAGGACGATCTGTTGTTCGAGGACCTGACCGTCTTCGACAACCTGCACTATGCCGCCCGGCTGTGCCTGGCCCAACTGTCGGACGCGGAGCGGATCGACCGGGTGCGGGCCTTGCTCGCCGACCTCGGCCAGGCGGAGACCGCCGCTCTCAAGGTCGGCTCCCCCCTGCAAAAGACCATCAGCGGTGGTCAGCGCAAGCGCCTCAATATCGCCCTGGAACTGATTCGCGAGCCCACCGTCCTGTTCGTCGACGAGCCGACCTCCGGCCTCTCCTCCGCCGACGCGGAGATGGTCATGAGCCTGCTCAAGCAGCAGGCGGCCCGGGGCAAGCTGATCTTCGTCGTCATCCACCAGCCGTCCTCGAAGATCTTCCGCCTGTTCGACAGCCTCTGGGTGCTGGACCAGGGCGGCTGGCCCATCTTCCGCGGCTCCCCCCTGGAGGCGGTGGCCTACTTCCGTGCCCGGGGTGGCCTGCCCGGCGCCGAGCAGGCCATCTGCCCTGGCTGCGGCAGCGTCAACCCGGAGCAGATCTTCGCGATCGTCGAGGAGAAGCTGCTCGACCCCGCCGGCCAGGCCACCGCGGAGCGGCGTATTAGCCCCCAGACCTGGTATCGTCTCTATCAGGAGGCGGAGGCTGCGCGCCCGGCACCGCCAGACCTGACTGATGTTTCAGAGCCTCCTGTACCTACCGCACCTTCCGTACCTACTTTACTTTCCGAAACTTCTGAGCCTCACGAGCCTTTTGAACCTTTAGCGCTCACAAGGACCTCCTCATCCACCGCATCCCCTTTGCCGTCCGAGACCGCCGCTACGCTGCCGCTACCGGAACCTGGCCTGCATCGCCCCAGCCGCCTGGGCCAACTCAAGATCTTCTTCAGCCGCGACCTACGCGCCCGCCTGGCCAACCGTGGCTATCTCGCCGTCAACCTGCTGGAACCGCCCCTGCTCGCCCTGGTACTAGCCCTGGTCACCCGGGGCGCGACCGGCGCCGACTACGCCTATCACACCAACCACAACCTGCTGGTGTTTCTGTTCATGAGCGTGGTGGTGGCGCTGTTCCTGGGCCTGAGCGTCAGCGCCGAGGAGATCTGCCGCGACGCCCGCATCCAGCAGCGCGAGCGCTTCCTGCACCTGAGTTGGTGGAGCTACATCAACGCCAAGACCCTCTACCTAGCCCTGGTGGTCGGCTTGCAGATGCTGCTCTACCTGGCCGTTGCCATGCCGCTGCTGGAGATCCCCGATCTGTTCGGCAAGGCCTGGCTGCTGCTGTTCGCCTGCGCCTTCGCCTCGGCACTGCTCGGTCTCAATATCTCCGCCACCCTGCGCTCGGCGGTGACCATCTACATCCTCATTCCCCTGCTACTGGTGCCGCAGATGCTGTTAAGCGGCGTGATCATCGCCTTTGACGACCTCATCCCCGCGGACGACCGCCAGCGCCAGGTACCTGCCTATGCCAACGCCCTACCCTCCCGCTGGGGCTACGAGGCCCTGGTGGTGGCGCTATACAGCGACAATGCGTACATGCGGCACTTCTTCGCCGTCGATTCCCGGGTCCGCCTGGCCGAGGATGATCTCGACTATTACCTGCCGGAACTGAAAAGCCGAGTCCAGGCCCTGACTCTGGCGAGCGCTTCCGACATCCAGGGCCAGAGCGAGCGAGGGCTTCTCCAGCGGGAGAGCACCGCGCTCGCGGCGCGTACCGGTATCGCCCCACCCCTGACGACCGAGGAATGGTCGGCGGTCGACGAGGACGCGGCCCTCAGCCAACGCCTGAACGCCTTTCTCGACGAGGCCCGCCACCGCCGGTTCGCCGAGCGCCGCGCAGCCGCAGCCGAACGGCGCGATATCGAGGCCCGCCTGGCAGCGGAACTCGGCCATGAGGACCTGGCCGCGCTGCGCACCCGGCACACCAACCCCACCCTCGAACGTCAGGTCCTCAACCTTCACGACCTGGAGCCCATCGGCCAGGGGCGGGACGGGCTCTACCACCGCACCCTGCCGATCTACCGACTGCCGGAATCCCCCTGGGGCGGGGCGCACTTCCTCGCCGGCCACAAGCACCTGGGTCCTTTCCTGGTTGCCACCTATGCCTTCAACCTGGGGGCGATCCTGGTGCTCGCCCTGCTGCTCTATCTCGCGCTGGGCTGGCGACTGCTGCCCCGGCTCGGCGCCTCTATCCTGGGAACCCAAGCCCGCATTCGTTCAGCTCCGCGCCTTGGACTGATAAAGGGCTGGTAGTAGCGCCATCCCTGAAGAGACAACGACCGCAAAGATCCGGTTAGCGTGAAGGTCACGGGAAAGCCTTTCGTTGTTAGTGGTGTGGCCTGCCGCCTCATGAGAGTTAGTCGGGAAAGATATCAGCGATGGCCACCCTGACCTGCACCCCCGCGATGTCCAGGCTGAGGTCGCCGGCGGTCAGTGAGTGCAGTTGCCGGTAGCGGCCCTGAAATCGGTCCGGGTCCCAGTAGTCGTGCAGGGTGCGGTGCCGCAGGTCCACCACCCAATAGCGGCGAATGCCGGCGTGGGCGTACTTGGCGAGCTTGGGGCCCTGGTCCAGGCTCAGACTGGAGTCCGCCACCTCGATGACCAGCAGGGCGTCGTCGCCAGTGGGATTGGCCTGGCGGTAGAAGTCGTCCCGGTGTTGGAGCACGACGAGATCCGGATAGAGCTCGGTGCCGTCATCCAAGGCCAGGGGCCCCTGGATGCGGAGGATGGCCTTGCCCGCAAGCTTCGGGGCCAGGATCATGGTCAGGATGTCGGTTGTGCCCCCGTGGGGCGGACCAATGGGCGTCATGTCACGCATCTCCCCGTCGATCAGTTCCACCCGGTCGCCGTCGCCGAAGCAGCCGGCCTCGATCATCCGGTGAAACCGTTTCACGTCGATGCGATGGATGGGGTTGAGCACGTCGGGCGCAAACACAAGTCGATCCCCCTTCTGGTTGTCGATGTGACAAGCGTAGCAAATTCGACATGCGGCTCGATGACCTTCCCATCAACCTGGAGGGCTTCACCTGCCGCCGAAGGATCGTTGCGTCAGAGCAGCTAAAGCAAATCCCGATGCTTCTCCCGCACTCGCTGGTAAAGCTCCTCCATCACGCCGATGAAGGAACTGTCCCGGTCCCAGAAGCCGGGATAGTCGCCGGCCTTGCGCACCAGGATGGCGGGTAGGATGGGTGGGGTGGCGGGCTCCATCTCGGTGGGCAGGCGGTGCCGGCCGCTCCAGAAGGCTTCGTAATCCAGCGACTTAGACGCGGTACCCGCGGCGTTCTGGGTGGCCCTGGTTCCTGTAGGATTCGGGATGGTCGGGGTGGTCGGGGGGCCATTTTCTACCGTGGTGTTGGCGGTCTCTTCCGCGCCCGGGATCTTCGGGATGGGAGCCGCGTCGTTGCGGATCAGCGAACGGGTGAAGAAGGAGGCGGCGGGCTCCAGGGGGGCGGTGGGGTCCTCCGCCTCGGGTCTGAGGCTGGCCAGGGCCTGACCAAGGGGGGTGGTGACCAGGGCCTGGTGGAGGCGCGTGCGCGACAGGCCGCGCAGTTCGAACAGCAGGAAGGGGTCCTGGTCCAGACGGGCCGCCAGCCGGTAATAGACGCCGGCGATGTGTTTGCAGGGGTTGAAGTCGTCCGGGCAGGAGCAAGCGGCCAGGACGAAATCCTTGCGGCTGCGCGGCAGCAGGGGCAATTTGAGGCCGGCGAAGGCCTCGTCGATGGTATCCGGCATCTCGCGCAGCAACAGCCGGGCGATCAGATCGGCGCGGCTGCCCAGGTAAGCGATGGCCTGGTCCCAGTCCGGGGCGGAGATGGGGGCCAACTGAAGGCGGGTCTGGTAGCGGGGTTCCTTGTAAACGCCGTAGTAGGGGTTGACGTTGCCGCGCACCGTCGCCGTCACCAGGCCATCGGCGATGGCAAAGGCGAGGATACGGCTGTCGCCGCTGTAGCTCCGCCCCCGTTGCAGGCGGCCGTAGTCGGTGAAGCCCTCCAGCGCGGCTATGAAGCGCTGGCCCCACCAGGTTCTGCCCAGGGTGGTCATGAATTCACTCCTCCATTGCCACGCGGTTGGACCCCATGATCACCCCGCGCCACGCCCTTTCTCCGCGCGGCAGTGGGCCGGGAAGACAGGGAAGCCACTGCGGGTTTCGTCATGGTCATTCCACCACCGCCGCGCGGTTGAGCCGGATCAGGGCCTTGAAGCGCTCGTTGTCGAGCTGGGTGAGCCAGGACTCGTCGTTGCCGACGATGGCGCCGGCGATGGCCTTCTTGTCCTCGATCATCTCGCTGATCCGTTCCTCCAGGGTGCCCAGGGTGACGAACTTGTGGACGAAGACGGTCTTCTCCTGGCCGATACGGAAGGCGCGGTCGCTGGCCTGGTCTTCCACCGCCGGGTTCCACCAGCGGTCGAAGTGGAAGACGTGGTTGGCCTTGGTGAGGGTGATGCCGACGCCGCCGGCCTTGAGGGAGAGGACGCAGATGGCCGGCTCCGCCTCCGGGTCCTGAAAGGCGGCGATCATGTCCTCCCGTTTGGCGCGGGGGGTGCCGCCGTGCAGATAGAAGGTTTGGTAGTGCAGCTCCTGCCGCAGGCGCCGCTCCAGGGCGGCGGCGACCTCGGTGAACTGGGAGAAGATGAGCACGCTGTCGCCCTCGGCCATGGCCTCTTCCAGCATCTCCTGCAGGCGTTGCAGCTTGTGGGAGCGCTCCGGGGTGAAGGGGCTGCCGTCCTGGAGGAACTGGGCCGGGTGGTTGCAGATCTGCTTGAGTTTCATGAGGGTGGAGAGCATCAGGCCCTGGCGGGCGATGCCCTCCTTGTCCTCCAGTTGGCGCTCCACGTCGCGCACCACCGATTCGTAAAGGGCGGCCTGTTCCTTGCTGAGGTTGCAGTACTGCAGGGCCTCCAGCTTGTCCGGCAGGTCCTGGATGATGGCCTTGTCGCTCTTCAGGCGGCGCAGGATGAAGGGCTCCACCAGCCGCTTGAGGGTGGCGGTCTTGACCGGGTCGCGGTCGCGCTGCACCGGGATCTCGTAACCCTTGCGGAAGCGCGCCTGGGTGTCCAGGTAGCCGGGGTTGAGGAAGTTGAAGATGGACCAGAGGTCGATAAGGCGATTTTCGACCGGGGTGCCGGTGAGGGCCAGGCGATGGGGGGCGCGCAGCTTGAGGATGGCCTTGGTCTGGGCCGCCAGCGGGTTCTTGATATTCTGGGCCTCGTCGAGGATGACGCGGTGCCAGTCGCGGGCGGTGAACAGGGCCTGATCGCGCCGCGCTAGGGCGTAAGAGGTGATGACCAAGGCCTGGCCGGCGGTCTGGGCCAGGAAGTCGGCCTTGTCCTGGCTGCGGGTGTGGCCATGGTGGATGAGCACCGGCAACTGGGGGGCGAACTTCTGCACCTCCTTGTGCCAGTTGCCGATGACGGAGGTGGGGGCGATGAGCAGGGTCGGCGCCAGGGGACCGGCAGCATCTTGCACCCGAATCTCCCCCTGCGCCGAGCCGGCCTGGCTCCTGGCCGGGGCCAAGGACTCCATCGCGTCCCCGGCCGGAATTTCGGTTTGCGCATCCCCTTCCCGGCGCTCTTCCGACTCCACCGTCAGGTAATCCCCTGGCCCCTCCCCTTCCGCCCGCTCCTGAACCAGGCGGGCGATGGCCTGGAGGGTCTTGCCCAGGCCCATGTCATCCGCCAGGCAGGCGCCCAGGCCGCACTGTTCCAGGAAGCACAGCCAGGCAACGCCGCGCCTCTGGTAGTCGCGGAGCTGGGCACGCAGCCCCGGTGGATCGGCGACGCTCTCCAGGTGGCCGCCGCCGCGCAGACGCCTGAGCATCCCGGCCAGGGCGTCGTCGCGATCGACCTCGAAGTCCTCGTCGAGGGCGGTGCGCTGGAGCAGGTCCTGGACGCTCATGGTCGGCGTCTCCTGGCCGTAGCGTTGCCAGAAGGCGAGCATCTCCCGCATCTTATCGCGGTCCAGTTCCACCCATTGGCCGCGGAAGCGCACCAGGGGGGCCTTGGACTCCACCAGTTGCCGCCATTCCTCGGGACTCACCACCTCGTCGCCGATGGCCAGTTCATAGCGATACTGGACCAGGTTCTTCAGCTTGAGTCCGCCCTCGCCGGAGGCCACCGCGCTGGGTTTGGCCTGGCTGGGGGCGGTGCGCAGGCGGATCTTGACCCGCCGGCGGCCCTGGGGCGTCCACCAGGCGGGGATGATGATCTTGTAACCGGCGTCCTCCAGAATCCAGGCCCATTCCTTGAGGAAGGCAAAGGCCTCATCGAGGCTCAGGCTCAACCCCTGGGGCGCGGCGGTGGCAAGGCCCTGCCAGAGCTTGGGGACCATGCGGGCGGCGAGGCCCAGGTTGAGCAGCAGGTGGGTCTCAAAGTCCTGGCCCAGGTGGCGGCGCCAGTCCTGCCGTTCCGCCGGACCCGCCGCCCAGTAGTCGGCCAGGGGCAGGCGGCGGGAGGGGTCGTCCCGGGGGACGGCGACGAAATGAAGGGTCCAGCCGTCTCCCGGGTCCGCGGCGATATCGGTCAAGACGGCAGCACCGACGGCTCCGGCAGCACTTGCGTCCCCAGCAGCGCCAGTGGTTCTGAAAGTCATGGCGGACCCGGGTGCGCCGCCGGCTCCGGGAACCCGAGTAAACTCGGTGGCTCCGGCAACGCCAGCGATTCCGGCTGCCTCGGCGACCATGGCGGGGCTGGCAGGGACATCGGGGGCGGCGCCGACCCCAGCAGGTTCATCAAACGGCGGCTCTTCGAGCTGAAAGCCCAGGGTGAAGGCGACCTCCCCTTCGGCGCCACGCAGGTGCCCGCGCCATTGGCGCCAGTGGCGGACCTGGTCCACGCCGATCCAGGGCGCGTTGGTTGGACGCGGGGCGATGGCGGCCGCCAGGAGGCTGCCCGTGACCTTTTTGGTGAAGACCGCTGGCCAGGCCAACTGGCGTGGGATCTGGTCGAGCAGGACCTCCGCGCAGTGGCGCAGGTGACTCTCCGCGTCTGGCCAGCCCACTGGCCAATCGCCGCCATTCGCTGGCCCCTTGGCGTCATCCAGGGGCGGGCGGACCGCGGCGGGTGGCAGGCGCTCCACCGCCCGGGCAATGAGCTGTTCGTAGGCCTCCCCGGCCCATTCCCAGCCACCGAGGATCTCCAGGGGCGGGTCCTTGCGCGCCCCCTTGGGCCGGGGCGGCTGCCGCACCACCAGGGCGGGGAGATACTGGTCACGCACCAGCAGCCGTTTGATCTCCTGGGTGAACCAATACCAGAACAGGAAATCACCCGCGGGCTGCACCGCCCCGCCCTGCTGAAAGGCCAGGAAATGGATATCGCTCAGTTGCCGGATGGGGCGATCAAGCCGCAGGCAGTCCAGGCGCCAGGGGCGCGGCCGCGCCTCGGCGAGGTTGAGATCCGCTTGCCAGTAGCGTGCCAGGGCCGGCGATGGCAGGGGTGCCTCGGCCGTGCTGGGCAGCAGCAGGCTCTGGGTCTCCAGGGCCAGCACCCCGGGGTCCTCTTTGAAGCCGAGGCTGCCCCAGAAGGCGGGCCAGTCCTTGGCGGGGAGCTGAAAGGGATGGTGGGGGATCTTGTCCTGGGTCCGCCCTTGCCTTGCGTCCGTCAGGGTCTCGGCCCAGAGGTGGAAGTCCCCGTATTGGATAAACTCCACCGTGGCTTCCGGAGACCAGAAAGCATGCAGGATAAGCATTAGGTTACTGAGGGCAATAACGAAATAACAAGTTAATCCTTGGCGATGCCGCAGTATAGACGCCCTGGTTACCCTGCGGTGAGGACGGACTGGCGCTAGGTACGCGATGGGCTAGACGCCGTCGATCGCCTCCCGCAGATGCCGCACCTCCAGGATCTCCAGGCCCGGGACGCCGCCCTTGGGGACATTGCCCTTGGGGGCGATGATGCGCTTGATGCCATGCTTGACCGCCTCGCGCAGCCGGTCCGGGCCATTGGGTACCGGGCGGATCTCGCCGCTCAGGCCCACCTCGCCGAACACCGCCAGTTCCAGATCCAGGGGCCGGTCGCGGTAACTGGAGAGGACCGCCAGCAGCACCGCCAGGTCGGCGGCGGTCTCGGTGATGCGCACCCCGCCCACCACGTTGACGAAGACGTCACGGTCGAACATGGCCACCCCGCCGTGGCGATGCAGCACCGCCAGCAGCATGGACAGGCGGTTCTGCTCCAGCCCGAGGGCGACACGGCGGGGATTGGCCAGGGGGCTCTCGTCCACCAAGGCCTGAACCTCGATCATCAGGGGCCGGGTGCCCTCACGGGTGACCACGATCAGGCTGCCGGAGACCGGCTGGTCGTGGCGGGACAGGAAGATGGCGGAGGGGTTGCGCACCTCCTTGAGGCCGCGATCGGTCATAGCGAAGACGCCCAGTTCGTTGACGGCGCCGAAGCGGTTCTTGACCGCCCGCACTAGGCGATAGGGGCTGCCGGGCTCGCCCTCGAAATAGAGCACCGTGTCGACCATGTGCTCCAGCACCCGCGGGCCGGCCAGGGCGCCCTCCTTGGTGACATGGCCGATGAGAAAGACGCAGGTGCCGGTCTGCTTGGCCCAGCGCACCAGTTGCGCCGCCGTCTCCCGCACCTGGGAAACGGAACCCGGGGCGGAGGGCAGCAGGTCGGTACTGAGGGTCTGGATGGAATCCACCACCAGCACCCGAGGCTGTTCACTGTCGGCGGCGGCGAGGATGCGCTCGACCCCGGTCTCCGCCAGCAGGCGGATGCCGGCGCCGCTCAGTCCCAGGCGGCGGGCGCGCAGGCTGACCTGCTGGGGCGATTCCTCGCCGGTGACGTAGAGGACGGCGCGGTCCGGGTCTGCCCCCTCCGCCGCCCTGGGGCCGGCATGCCTTGCGACTGCTTCTCCATGTTCTCCGTGTTCTAGGTGTTCTCCGTATTCTCCATGGTCCCTTGCCCCTCGGCTGCCCTTGCCCTGGTCTAGGGCACCTGGCTCCCTTTCCCCTTGGTCGGCGTTCCCCCCCTGGCCGGTGCTCATCCGCAGGGCGGCACAGGCCTGGAGCAACAGGGTGGACTTGCCGATGCCCGGGTCGCCACCGATCAGTACCACCGACCCAGCCACCCGCCGGCATAACCCTGACGCCCCCGGGCCGGCGCCGGCAACTCGGCGATCTCCTCGATCGAATTCCAGGCGCCGCAGTCCGGGCAGCGCCCGGCCCATTTGTTCAGGCTGGCGCCACAGGCGTTGCAGACATAGGTCAGACGGCTCTTGGCGGGGGCTTTGGGCAAGGGTGGACCTCTTTAAGGGTGGATGAGCAGTACGCGGGAAATTCGACCAGAACGGCTTTTGATCTCCCAAGGGTAATCCGTATAATGCCCGATCCTCCCGGCGTCGGGAGGATACTCCTTGCCTCACCGCCCAGCGGGGGGCTGTTCAACCCGTAAGGAGACCTTATGCGTCACTACGAAATCGTGTTCATGGTGCACCCCAGCCAGAGCGAGCAGGTGCCGGCCATGGTCGAGCGCTACCGCGCCAGTATCGAAAAGTCCGGCGGTAAGATCCACCGCCTGGAGGATTGGGGGCGCCGGCAACTGGCCTACCCGATCAACAAGATCCACAAGGCGCACTACATCCTGATGAACGTCGAGTGCGACCAGGCCACCCGCGAGGAACTCGAAAGCGCCTTCCGCTTCAACGACGCGGTGCTGCGCAACCTCATCCTGGTCCGCGATGCCGCCGTCACCGAACCCTCGCCCCTGGCCAAGTCCGAGGAAGAGGGCGCGGAAGAGTCCGGGGGCGAACGCCGCCGCCGTGACCGCGCCGAGCGCGTGGAGCGGGTCGAAGAGTCCGACGACGAAGACGACGAGCTGGAATAAGAGGTTGCCATGTCAAAGTTTTTCCGCCGTAAGCGCTACTGCCGCTTCACCGCCGAAGGCATCAACGAGATCGACTACAAGGATCTCAACTTGCTTAAGGCCTATGTGAGCGAGTCCGGCAAGATCGTGCCCAGCCGCATCACCGGGACCTCCGCCAAGTACCAGCGCCAACTGGCCCTGGCGGTGAAGCGGGCCCGTTACCTGGCCCTGCTGCCCTACTCCGACGGCCATTGATCCAGCCTCGACCGGCCTGAGCCCTGGCCGCACCACCGTGGCCAACGGCCAGTCGGGACGCCTGATCCGAGGCGACGCCTAATCCGATGCTAGGACTTGCCACCTTCATCATGCGCGGCCGCTCCCAGGCCGCGCTGGTCGCCGCGGTCTTCGCGGTGCTGTCGCTGCTCTTCCCCCTGGCGGGGATGCTGAGCTCGGCAACCGTGGCCCTGGTGACCCTGCGCCTGGGTCCGGTTGAGGGACTGATCGTCGGTGCCTTCGCGGGTCTGGCCAGTGGCCTCTTCGCCTTCGCCGCCCTGGGCAGCCCGGCGCCGGCCCTCGGCTTCGCCCTGGCGCTCTGGCTCCCCGTCTGGGCCTTAGCCCTGGTGTTGCGTAATACCCGGTCCCAGCCCCTGGCGGTGAGCCTGGCCAGCCTCATGGGCCTGCTGATCGTGGTCGGTCTGCGGATCGGCGTAGGTGATCCCACCCTGTATTGGACCGAACTGATGGAGCCGATCCGGCAGGGCCTGATCGAGGGTGGGTTGACCACGGAGGCGGGCAGCCAGGTCCTGATCGCCGAGGTGGCGCGCTGGATGACCGGGGCCTTCGCCGCGGCCTTCTACTTTCAGGCCCTGCTGGCGCTGTTTCTCGGTCGCTGGTGGCAGGCGTTACTCTACAACCCGGGCGGTTTTGGTAGCGAGTTTCGCGACCTGCGGCTGAGCCAGGGCGTCGGGGTGCTGGGCATGGCCCTGCTGGCCTGGCTGCTGGTGGATCAGGGCAACCAGTGGGCGGCGGACATGCTGATCCTGGTTACACCTATGCTCCTGCTCCAGGGGCTGGCCCTGATCCACTGGCTGGTCAAGGCGCTGCGCGCCAGCCGGGGGTGGCTCGTTGGCGTCTACGCCCTGTATTTGCTGGCCATGCCCCATGCCCAGGTCCTGACCGCCGGTCTGGGTCTGGCCGATATCTGGGTGAATGTGCGCGCCCGGGTCCGTCCACGCCAGGCTGATTAACTTAACTGACGGCGACCGCCCTGGGGCGGCCTCGCCAGGCATTGTGGGCCCAGCTTATCGCTAGCGTGGTCCGCGACAACTGAACATTCGAACTGGGGGTACCCAAGTGGAAGTCATCCTGCTGAAAAAGGTCGCCAATCTGGGCAATCTGGGGGAAAAGGTCGACATTCGCGCCGGCTACGGACGCAACTACCTGATCCCGAAAGGCTATGCCGTGCCGGCGACGGCTGACAATCTCAAGCGCTTCGAGGAGCGCCGCGCCGAGCTGGAGCAGCAGGCCGCCGAGGCCTACGCCATCGCCGACGAGCGTCGGGAGAGCCTCGACGGCCGCTCCGTGACTGTCGCCCGCAAGGCCGGCGACGAGGGCCGCCTGTTCGGCTCCGTCGGCGCCGCCATGGGCATCAAGCTGTCCAAGCAGGAACTGCGCCTGCCGACCGGCCCCTTCCGCGCCACCGGCCACTACGAGATCGGCGTGCATCTCCATCCCGAGATCAACGCCACCCTCAAGGTCGAAATCGTTCCCGCGAGCTAAGAAACTCTCTATCAATTACTTCCCGAATAGAGAAAGCCCCCTCGGGCGCGAATCGGGATGCATAAGATGGACGCTTTCTAAGTCCGCCACCCGGCCCCGGGCTTCCCTGACCCGGGGCCGGTCTCCCCCACTTTATCCTGATGCCTACCATGGAAGGTAACCGACGGCACCGGTGACAGAGGGTCCCGCCTCGCCAACGCTCGAGCACCGCATGTCAGACCCCTACGACCCGCCCTATCCTGAGCTGGACATGCCCTCGGG
>JAGVUH010000335.1 GCA_019136395.1 Gammaproteobacteria bacterium | reverse complement strand
CCAACTCGACTTCCAGGGTTACACCTGTTGGCATATCGGTATTAATGGCCGCCGTGATCTTTTTGCTATCGGTGCCGGCGTTATTGGTGATGGAATAGGTCGTGGTGGCATCGGTCACCGGTGTCGGCGCCTGACCAGCAGGAGCGGCGGTAATCGTCATGGCCGCGGGGCTACCTGATACATCGATCAGGGCAATCTCCTGGACCTCATAGCCAACGGTTTGCGTGGCGGTATCGTCCGCCGCCCAACTATTCGCGCTGAAAGCCAGACCGATCGCGACGGCCAGGGTGCTAATGCGAGTCATGGTATTGGTATTCATGATGATCTCCCGAAGGTCTCTTAACGTTCTCGATGGGTTGCCAGGTCGCCGATTGACTCGACGGGGCGATGTCGGAACCTTTGCCAGGGTGCCCTGGGACATACCAGAGGCGATTACCGCGTCGCATTGATTCCGGGTCAGGTCCATCCCCGTGTAGCGCGAGGTGCCTATCTCCTTGGTGCACAGTATTGTCCTGGCCAACGGAATTGAAAAATAACTTCGGGATATCCTGATATGCGAAAACCGCATAAAACTTCAGCCCGGCTGGACACGGCCTGCCGGGACGAGGTCGCGTTGCCATCCGGCGGAGCGCGCTGAACCTCCAGGTGACCCCCCGCCGGCAGGTCCCTGTCGCGAGCCGCGGTGATCTTATTGGCATTCTCGCCGGCGTTGGCGGTGAGGGAGTAGCGGGTGCTGGCATCGGTCACTGGCACTGGCACGGCATTCTGCCCGGTGATGTTTTTTTGATATACAGTTATGCGAAAACCGCATAAGATCATTCAGGCATGATCGCTGGCATCCTCCCTCCTCCACCTCCCCAACCCGGGTCGAGGGCCGCCAGTCGGTCGTCTTTCCTCACTCCGTTAGCAGCAGAACCGCGCACGCCCATGAAGCTCCGGCAGTTGGTTTACCTCCATGAGGTCGTCCAGCAATCCTTCAATATCTCCGCCGCCGCCAACAGCCTCTTCACCTCCCAATCAGGGGTGAGTCGCCAGCTTCAGGAGTTGAGCCAGGAATTGGGCGTCGAGCTCTTCACCCACCACGGCCGGCGCCTGGTTGGGCTCACCGAGGTTGGTAAGGAAATCGCGGAGGCGACGGTGGAAGCCTTGCGGATTACCAAGCGCATCAAGCAGATCGCCGATACGCATCGCCTGGGGGAAAGCGGCGCGCTGCG
The DNA here is from genome assembly GCA_019136395.1 of Gammaproteobacteria bacterium. Next base: position 15,118 of record JAGVUH010000335.1, on the reverse strand, counting down.
GATCGTCGCCAGCCGGCATGCCATGGCGAGCAATCTGCATCAGGCCATCGTGCGCTGCCGGCAGGAGTTGCCTGGGCTGCAAGTGGAGATCAGCCAGGAGGAACCCGCGGTCGCCCTGGAATTGCTCAGAGGGGGGAGAGCGGATCTGGGGCTCCTGACCGAACCCACCGAGCCGTTGCCGGACCTGGTGTACTGCCCCCTGGCCGAATGGCGTCTGCAACTGGTTGTACCCGCGGGGCATCCCTGCACCGAGCTGCCCGACCTAACCCTGGAAGCCCTGGCCGCTTATCCCTGTTGTTCCTTCGAACGCTCAGCGCGCACCCGCCAGATCATCGATGAGGCCTTCGAACTGGCCGGGGTGAAATCACCCATCGCCTTCTCCCTCGATAGCACCTCCAGCATCCTGGATTACGTCCAGTCCGGACTGGCTATCGGCTTCGTCGTCGAGGTCGAGGATTCCTTCCAACTCGCCCACTATCCCGAGCTCCAGATCCTGGATGTCCACCACCTTTTTCACCCCTTGACGACGGGTATCGTCCTGCCGCGCAAGGTGCGCATCACCTATGGCCTGCGCAATTTCGTCAGCCACCTGGCGCCGCACTTGGACATCGACTGGGACAATGGGTTGACCGTTGCAAACGGTAACCACCCGGCAGCGGGCCGCGGTCAGCCGGGTAACTGAGCCAGGGCCGCCTCGAAGCGGAGGGCATGGATCGCCTCGGCCAGGACTACCAGCGCCGCATCACCCAGGTTGGCCGCCAGGGCCGGTTTCAGTTCCTGAAAGATCTCAAGCGCCGCAAGGTCGGAGCGGGCCAGGGCGGCGCGGAGGTGGGCCAGTTGTTCCCGGTCCAGGGGGACCGGCAACCCAGCGGCTTTGACCGGTTCCTGGGGCGGATCCAGCCAGGGGATCAGGGCCTCGACGAGGGCCAACACCTGGGAGTCGAATGCCTCGAGATCGGCCTCCAGCCCCGGTTGGCGGGCGCCGATGGCGGCCTCCAGTTCCTGGGAGGCGCGCGCCAGGCCGATGGCGCCGATGTTGCCGGCCAGGCCGCGCAGGGCATGCAGGCGCCGGGCGGCCTTGATTGCCTGATCCGCGGCCAGATCCTGGCGCATCCGGGCCACGACATCGGCGAAATCGGCGACGAAATTTCGCAACAAGCGCCTGAAAAAGGCCTGGTCATTGCCCAGCAGGAGGGCCGCCCGCCGGGTATTGATGCCCGGGATGTCGGGGAAGCCCCCCTCGGGTGGGCTGACGGGCCGGTCAGGAGGCGTGCTCGGTTTCTCCGCCGGGCCCGGGTGACACCAAGACCGCAACTGGGCGACCAGATCCTCCAGGTCCACCGGCTTGGCGACGAAGCCGTTGACGCCGGCCGCGAGGGCCTCCCGGCGCTGGTCGGCGAGGACGCCGGCGGAAAAGGCGATGACCGGCAGGTCCGCCAGGCCGAGCTCCCCGCGAATGGCGCGGGTGGCCGCCAGCCCATCCATCACCGGCATCTGGATATCCATCAGCACGGCATCGTAACCCCCGGGGTGCTCGCGCAGGCGGTCCAGGGCCTCCTGACCGTGGACGGCCAGGGTTGCCCGCGCCCCCTCCCGGGCCAGGACCTGGGCGACGACCTCCAGGTTCCAGTGATGGTCGTCCACCACCAGGACCCGCAGACCCGGCAGACGTGGCCCCTTGGCCAGGGCGGGGGCGGAGACGGGCGGGGACGGTTGTTCCGGTTTGTCCGGTTGGCGGGCGAAGCCGACCTCGAACCAGAAGGTGCTGCCGACGCCCTGGGTGCTCTCCCAGCCGAAGGCGCCGCCCATCAGTTCCACCAGTTGGCGGGAGATGGCCAGGCCGAGCCCGGTGCCACCGAAGCGGCGGGTGATGGTGCCATCCGCCTGGGTGAAGGGGGTGCCCAAATGGGTAAGTTGCTCCGGGGCGATCCCGAGGCCCGTGTCGCTGACCAGAAACTGCAACCGGACCCGCTCCGGCGTCAGTTCCCGCTGGAGAAGGCGCAGGCGGACCTCGCCGCGTTCGGTGAATTTGATGGCATTGCCGATCAGGTTGGTCAGGATCTGTTCGAGGCGCAGGGCGTCGCCCAGCAGCCCCGTGACCAGATCCCCCGGGGCCTCGATGCGGAAATCCAGCCCCTTGGCCCTGGCCATGCCGCCCATGAGCACCTGCAAGTGGGTGAGGAAGCCCTGGAGCACGAAGGGCTGGGGTTCCAGACGCATCTCGCCCCGCTCGATCTTGGACAAATCCAGGATGTCGTTGAGGAGGGCCAGGAGGGAGCGCCCGGCGGCACGGATGTGGCGAACCTTGGTCCGCTGTCCCGGGGTGAGCCCCTCCTGTTCGAGCAGTTGCGCCATGCCGAGGACCGCGTTCATGGGGGTGCGGATCTCGTGGCTCATGTTGGCGAGGAACTGGCTCTTGGCGCGGTTGGCGGCCTCGGCCTGTTCCTTGGCCTCCAGCAGGGCGGTTTCGGCCTCCATCCGCGCGCTAATGTCGGTCAGCAGCCCCAGGAAGCCGGCGGGCTGACCCTGGGCATCCCGCTCCAGGGCGACCGCCACCTGGGCATGGGCCAGGGTTCCATCCGCGCGGCGGTAGCGTTTTTCGATGATGGCGCCGCCTTCTCCCCGCAGCAGTCTGGCAAACAAGGCCTCCTCCAGCGCCCAGTCCTCGGGCGGGGTGAACTCTCGCATATGCCTGCCCAGAAGGGCCTCCCGGGGGTGCCCGACAATCTGGCAATAACGGTCGTTGACGTGGACCAGGTAACCCTCCAGGCTCACCTCGGCGACCCCCGCCAGGCCTTGCGCGATGAAGGCCCCGACCCGCTGTTCGCCGGCCTGTCGGGCGGCGGCCTCCCGCGCGGCACCGAGCTCCTCCTCCTGGCGCAGGCGTTCGGTGATATCGCGAGTGACACCGCGTAGCCCCAGATAATCCCCGGCGGGGGAGAAATGCGGATTGCCGCTGACCTCGACGATGATCCGCCGCCCATCCCGGCACAAGACCGGATGGCGCAGGTTGGCAAAGGGCGCCTGGGCGCGCAGGCTCTCCCGCACCGCCGCGCCCTTGAGGATCGCCTCCTCCGGGGGCAGCAACTCCACCGGGGTCTTGCCGAGGAAGGTCTCGGGCGGATGCCCGGTCATGTCCCGGAAGCGGGGACTCAGATAGGTATAACGGCCCTGGTCATCGACCTCCCAGATGCAGTCGCTGGTCGTCTCGACCAGGGCGCGAAAGCGCTCATCGCTCTCGCGCAGGGCCTGCTGGAGCTGGCTGTCCTTGAGATCCGCCTCGACCTGGCGACGACGGGACTGCTCGCGCAACAGGCTCAGGGTGCGCGTCGCCAGCAATTCGTTCAGGCTCAGGAGGCTGTTGATCAGAACGCCCATGGCGCCACCCGACTCGTCATTGGCGTGGCGGATTGCCGCCGGGACCCGGGCGCCGGCCTGGACCGCCTGAACGATCCGGGCCAGCCGTTGGTCCTCGTTGAGGATGTGATGGGCAAGCCAGCGAACCAGGAAGAGCAGCAACTCCTCGGTGACTTCCTCGGCGGAGGACCGGGCCGCCGCCGCGTGGAGGGCCTCCAGCCGGTCCCGGAAGGCCGCGTGGCCGCGATGATGTCGCTCGACCTCTTCGTCGCCGGCGAGCCAGGTCTCCCAGAGGGCCTCCTCGGTGGCAAAGTGATGCGCGGCGTAATCGACCAGGGCGTTGAAACTGTCCCCCGGAGTTGCCGGTGCTGGCGGTCGATATCCGCGAAGCCGGTGGCGAAGTGCTCGCTCCAGGGCATGATGTCCCCCTCGGGGGCCAGGGTTTCAGGGCTCATGGTGTTGATTCACTTCGCATGGTCAGGAGGGTCACAAGCCGGGGTCAGGAATGCGGGCAGCAGGGCCGCCGCCTCCTCAAACCGCAGGGCATGGATGGCCTCGGCGAGTTGGCGGACCTCCTCAGGCCCCAGAACATTGCTCAGGGCCGGTTGCAGGTCGCTGAAGAGATCCAGGGCGGCCAGATCGCAGCGTACGAGGGTTTCGCGCAAGGTCGCCAGCTTGACGGGGTCCAGATCAGGCAGGGGATCGACGACCCCGGCGATCCCAGAGCCTGGCGGGTTCTCTTCAGAGGGCGCCAGCCAAGGGGTGATGGCCTCGATGATCGCGGCCATCTGGCCGGTGAAGGTCTCCAGCGGGGCCTCGACCTCCGGTCCATCGATTTGGGCGCGGAGGGCGGATTCGAGCTCCCCCGCCGCTCGCGCCAGATCGATGGCCCCGATATTACCGGCGAGGCCCCGCAAGGCATGGAGCCGCCGGGCGGCGGCGGTGGCGTCACCGGAAGCGAGGTCCTGACGCACCTGATGCGCGACCGCGCTGAAATCCCGCGCGAAATCGCGCAACAGGGCGAGGAAGAAGTCGCGGTTGTGGCCGAGCAGGACCGCGGCCCGGCGGGTATTGAGGCCAGGGATGTCGGGAAAGGCCGCGAGCATCTCCTTCGCCGCAGGCTGGACGGCCAGATCTTTGGCGGCTGGACCTTGGGCGGCCAGAACTTTGACGGCTGGCCCCTGGCTGGCGGGACATTGGGCGTCCGGACCGGAAACCGCGGGGCCAATGGCGCTGGTTGAGGGAGGCCAAGGCGGCTTCCCGGCCGTGGCCCCCGTCGGATATCGGGTCCACCGCTCCAGCATGGCGACCATTTCCTCCAGGTCCACCGGCTTGGCCAGGAAGTCGTTGACCCCAGCCGCCAGGGCCTCCTGACGCTGATCGGCGAGCACCCCGGCCGAGAAGGCGATCACCGGCAGATCAAGCTGCGCGAGTTCACCGCGGATGGCCCGGGTGGCGGTCAGGCCGTCCATCACAGGCATCTGGATGTCCATCAGGACCGCCGCGAAATCCCCCGACCTGGCTTTGAGCACCTCAAGGGCCTCTTGGCCATCAGTGGCCAGGGTCACACAGGCACCCTCGCGCTCCAGGGCCTGCCGGACCACATCCCGGTTCCAGTGATGATCGTCCACCACCAGAAAGCTCAGACCCGCCAGCCGGTTGCCCGCCGAGAATGCCACTGGCGGGCTGGGGACCACTCGTCCCTCACCCCCCTCATCCGTAGAAGGCTCCGCCGGCGGCGCCTGATCGCAGGTCACCGTGAACCAGAAGCAGCTACCTACCCCCTGACTGCTCTCGCAGCCCAAGGTGCCGCCCATGAGCTCGATCAATTGCCGGGAGATGGCGAGACCCAGGCCGGTGCCGCCAAAACGGCGGGTGATGGTGCCATCGGCCTGGGTAAAGGGGGTGCCAAGGCTGACCAGATTTTCCGGGGCGATGCCGATACCGGTGTCCCTGACCTCGAAACGGAGCCTCACCTGGCCGCTGTCGGGACTGGGGCTGAGGCTGATGCTGGGTTTAGGGCCGTCTTGCGGGTGGCTAGCGTCCTGGCCGACAACCTTTACAGCCAACGCCTCACGCCGCAGATTACCAGCATCCTTCATCTCCTGCTTCAGGCGAAGATCACCGGCATCCTCCCTCTCCTGCTCCGGGCGGAGATCCTCGGTACCCTCCACCTCCTGACGGAGGATGAGCCTGATCTCCCCCCTTTCAGTGAACTTCACCGCGTTACCCAGCAGGTTGAGGAGAACCTGCTCCAGCCGCAGGGGATCGCCCAGCAGGCGTTCCGGAAGGACCTCCGGCATCTCGACCTGGAACGTGAGCCCCTTGGCGGCGGCCATCTTGCCTAGGAGGCTCAGGAGCTTGACCAGCAAAGTGGCCAAGTCGAGGGGTCGGGATTCCAGGTGGATCTGACCCCGTTCGATCTTGGAGAAGTCAAGGATGTCGTTGATGATTGCCAACAGGCTTTGGCCGGCGGCGAGGATGTGGCGCACCCACTCCCTTTGTTGGGGGGCCAGATCCTCCAGTTCCAGCAGTTGCGCCAGACCCAGCACGGCATTCATGGGGGTGCGGATTTCATGGCTCATGTTGGCCAGGAACTGGCTCTTGGCCGCATTGGCACGCTCGGCGTCGTGCTTGGCCTGGAGCAGGGCCTCTTCGCCCATTTTGCGGGCGGTGATGTCGGTAATGGCGCCCACCATGCGCCGGGGACTGCCGTCGGGTTCCCGTTCCACCACCTTGCCCCGGTCGAGGACCCAGATACTGCCACCATCCGCCGTGAGCATGCGATGTTCGGACGCATAGGGGGCGCGATCGGCGAGGGCGTCCTCGATGCGGGCCATGACCAGGGGGCGATCCTCGGGATGGAGATAGGCGGCGAAAAAGGCCACGGCATGGGCCTCGGGGATGCCCTCCTGGCCGATCAGCCGACCCCATTGCTTGTTGTGCGTCACTTGGTCCTGGGCGATATCCCAGTCCCAGGTCCCTTCCCCCGTCGCATCCAGGACGTAGGCCAGCCGTTCCTCGGATTCGCGCAGGTCGGCCTGGCCCTGGCGCACCGACCGGACCATGCGGTTGAAGGAGTCGATGAGACTCCTGAATTCGGGACTGCCTTCAGGGGCCAGTTGCACGTCGAGACGGCCGGCGGCCATGGCCCGCGCACCGCCCTCCAACTGTTTCAAGGGGCTGAGACCGGTCCTGAGCACCAGCCAGATGCCGATAAAATCGACGCAGATCGCCAGGAACAGGATCCACAGATGATTCTGGAGGTGATCCCAGGCGCGCTCGGACAAACGCCGCGCCGTGAGGACCAGGGACAGATCCCCATAGCTGCGCCCCCCGACCAGGACCGGGGCCTGACCCGCCACATCGGAAAAATCGAAGAGGGCGAGAAACCAGGCCGGCGCCGCTGAGGGACTAGGGGGACCACCGCTGGTCAGCAGGACCCCGGAGGTATCCTGAAAGCTGACCTTGGCGATCAGGGGGCGGGCTACATAACGATCCAGGGTCTGCTGGAGGGTGGCGAAGTCACCGACCACCACGGTCTCGGCCAGGGCCGCCGGCAGGGTGTCCAACTCATTTTCCAGTTCCTGACGCAGATCCAGGCGGATCTCCGCCGCCTCCTGGCGGGCGCTGACAAAGACCATCGCCGCCCCGGCCACCAGGATCGCGGTACTCGCTGTGACCAGCAAACGCCCGATGAAGGGCAGGCTCTCCCAAAGGCGCCGCATGAAGATCGCTCTCAGAAGCTAAGAGTCATGTGGGGGCGGACCAACCCCCTGAAATTAAAATAAAATGAAACACTTTAGCCTGACTTTCACATTACAGATCCGGGGATCCGATTATGTGAGGATCCGAGGATCTCGGGCTACTCGATGTCCTTGACCAGGGTTTCAGCGTAGAACTCGACGTAATTACGGTAATCCGCCGGACTGGAGGCGACGAAACCATAAGGAGGCTTCTGACCGATGACCTGGGCCGTGGCCTCCAGGACCTTGGCGCCTTCGGGATCCTCGTTCATGCCGGAGATGGTGTCCCGCACGGCGCTGACGACGTCTAGTTGCACCCGGGGGTGGGCGGAGATGGGCAAATTGTTGTAGGGCACCGACTCCCACAGCACCCGATAGCTTAGACCCTCGCGGTTGGCGAAGGCCTTCATCACCTGGCTGTTGACCCCGGCGGCGATCACCTTGCCGGCCTTCAACTGGCCCATGATACCCTCCTGGTTGCCACCGAAGACCGGGGTGACCTGGATGCCCTCCCGCAGCAGTTGGTCCATGGGCACGGCGTAACCTACGAAGGCCGCCAGGGAGGGGAAGCCCACCTCCTTACCCGCGAGGTCCATGAGGCTCTGGATGGGTGAATCCGCGAGGGTGACGATCTGACTGCGGATGGCCTCGTCCCGGGGGCGCAGAATGACCTGGTAATTGGCCTGGGCCATCTTGGGTAGAAAAATGGTGTTGGAATAGACGAAGTCGTACTCGCCCCGTGCTGTGGCCTCGTTGGATTCCGGGGCCGTGCGCGCCAGCTTGAGAGTGAGGTCCACCCCGGTCCTGGCCTTGACATAGTCGAGGATGGGATTCCAGTACTGGGCGCTAAGGACCGCGCTACGCTGGGAGAGGACGCCGAAGGTGTAGGGCTCGGCGGCCAAGGGCCCCGCCCGGAAGGACAGGGCCAGCAAGGACAAGGATAGGGCCAGGAGACTGGAAAGCCCGGAGAGTCTGGAGCGCCTGAAAGGTCTGCTGCGAAGGAGTTTGCTTATGGATGTCATCGTGGTCATGGTCATGGTCAAGGCGGTGATTCAGGCCTCCCCTGGCGATTGAGGGGTGACTGAGAGAAAGGCAGGGCGGACGGTTAAGAGGTTGTAAAAAAAGACCGCGTCACAACCGCCGCAGACTCAGTATTTCGTTGTAATTGAAGTTCTCAGGATTCCACACCGGAGAATCCATCACAGCCTCCGAGTGGGAAGCTAAGCGGGGGACTGAGCGAGCGGGCTACTGGCGTCGGGAGCAACCGGGTTCGCCCTGGCCGCGGCCAGTTGGGCACGGAGCTGGTTGATTTCGACCTGGAGCCTGACCAGCTCCCGCTCGCGTTCCCGCAACAGTACTTGGGTGCGCACACGCTGACGCAGCACCTGTGGATTGACCGGCTTGTGGATGAAGTCCGTTGCGTCCGCCACCAGGGCCAGCATGGCGCTCATTTCATCCTCGAGGTCGTTGCTGGCGGTGATCAGAATGACCGGGATGTCGCGGGTGCGGGGTTCGGCCTTGAGCTGGCGGCACACCTCGTAGCCGTCCATGTCGGGCATCACCACGTCGAGGAGGATCAGGTCTGGCAGGTCGCCCGTGGCCAGTTTGGCCAGGGCCTGTCTACCGGAGAGGGCAAACTCTGCGGCGAACTCCGGGGCCAAGCCCCGGGCCATGATCTGGATGCTGTCCGCCCTGTCGTCCACGATCAGGATGCGGGGCTTGGTGCTATCGGACATGGGGGATCTCATCAGAGCGGTTAAGGGGCCGGGGGAAGAATAGGCGATTGATCCGCGGCGGTCATCCCACCGCGTACCCGCCCGGCAGATTGCGTTGGAGCCACAGCTCCAGCAAGGCCAGGTGCCAGAGCTTGTTGCCGCGGATGCGGGTATGGTGCATGTCGGGAGCGGCGAGGAGCCGGTTGACGTAGTCCCGCTGGTAAATGCCCCGCTCCCGGCAGGCCTGGGAGTTCACCAGGTCGCGCATCAGGGTCAGGAATTCACCACGCACGTACTTGAGCGCCGGCATGGGGAAGTAACCCTTGGGCCGGTCGATGACGGCATCTGGCAGCAGGCCCCGGGCCAGGGCCTTGAGGGGGTACTTGCCCCCTTCGCGTAGCCGGATCGCCGCCGGGCAGCGGGTGGCCAACTCCACCAGTTGGTGGTCGAGGAAGGGCACGCGCGCCTCCAGGCCCCAGGCCATGGTCATGTTGTCCACCCGCTTGACGGGGTCGTCGACGATGAGGGTGCTGACATCCAGGCGCAGCACGGCATCCACCAGTTCCCTGGCGCCGGTCCGGTCGAGGAGGTCGGCGACCAGCAGGCCGGTGTGGTCCGGGCCGGCGAAGGCCGGGGTGACGAGGCGCAGATACTCGTCATGGTCGCGGTCGAAATAGTGGCGGCTGAAGGTGGTCAGCCAGGCGTCCTTGCCTACCTCAGTCGCCGTGTAATTAGATGCGGCCCGGCTTCCGCCCTCTAGCGAAACGCTGGTGTGTCCTGACTTGTCGAGATGGGTCCCCCAATCGCCCTGCCCTACCCGCTGACCGGCAGCACCCTCCGCCGCCGCCAATTGCGGGTACCAGAAGTAGCCACCAAAGACCTCGTCCGCCCCTTGGCCGGACTGGACCACCTTGATCTCCCGGGACACCTGCTCGCCAAGCAGATAGAAGGCCACGGCGTCCTGGCCGAACATAGGCTCGGTCATGGCATCCACCGCCTCCGGCAGGCGGCGCAGGACCTCGCTGTTGGGGACGTGGAACCGGCTGTGCCGGGTGCCATAGCGGGCCACCACTTGGTCCGAATACTCGAACTCGCTGCCGGCCTCCTCCGGGGTGTCCTCGAAACCCACCGAGAAGGTGCGGATCTCGCGCTGGCCCAGCTCCGCCAGCAGGGCCACCAGCAGGCTGGAGTCCAGGCCACCGGAGAGCAGCACCCCCACGGGCACGTCCGCCACCTCCTCGCGCTTGCGTACCGCTTCCCGCAGGGCGGCGCCGATGGCCTCCACCCAGTCACCGGGACTAAGGCTTGTGTCCGGGCGGATGCCGGCCAGGCTCCAATATTGGCGCTCGGTGGTGGTGCCGTCGGCCTCGATGCGCAGCCAATGGGCCGGGGCCAGTTTGCGCACCCCGGCGAGGATGGTGCGCGGCGCCGGCACCACGGCATGGAGGCTGAAGAGGTGATGGAGGGCGGCGGGGTCGATGGCGGTATCCACCCCGCCCGCCGCCAGCAGGGCCTGGGTGCTGGAGGCGAAACGCAGGCGCCGGTGGTCGCGGGTCCAATAGAGGGGCTTGACGCCAAAGTGGTCGCGGGCCAGAAAGAGGACGCGCCGGTTCATATCCCAGAGGCCGAAGGCGAACATGCCATGCAGCCGCTCGACGCAGCCCTCGCCCCAGGCGTGCCAGGCCTTGAGGATGACCTCGGTGTCGCCGGTGGAGAAGAAGCGGTAACCCTTGGCCGCGAGTTCCTGGCGCAGTTCACGGTAGTTGTAGATGGCGCCGTTGAAGACCAGGGCCAGGCCCAGGTCCGGGTCCACCATCGGCTGGTTGGCGCGGATGGACAGGTCGATGATGCTCAGCCGCCGGTGGCCGAAACCTAGGCTGCCGTCGCTCCAGCTTCCGCCATGATCCGGACCGCGTCGCCGGATCTGGTCCATCATCCGCTCGACCGCCCCCAGTTCCGCCGGGGCGCCGTCGAAGCGCAACTCTCCGCAGATACCGCACATGAATTACTGCCTCCCGGACAATAGTTCTTCAGCGTGCCAGTTGCTCGCGCCGGCTGAGGTCCTGCTCCCGCTGAAGGACCCGGCGTTGAAAGCTGGCCTGGTTTTTGGTGCAGACGAGGGTGTAGGGCCGGCCGCGCTTGTTGGTCGTCAGGTCCAGGTCACATTGAGCACGCTGAATGGAATGGGCGACATGCTGGCGGTCCACCTCATTGGCCTTGAACTGCCACACCGGCTGGTCCGGGGCCACCAGGAAACGGCTCAAGGCGCGGCAGTGGGCGCAGGTACAGGCGATGGAACTGGTTCGAGACCAGTCCGGCGGCGGTTCAAGGGGTAGGGCGATGCGCGCCTCAAGGTGCGCCAGCGCCGCCGCACGCAAGACCTTGACCGCAGGGGATTCAGCCTCCCCGCCGTTGGCATTGAGCAGCACGGCCGCCGGGACCAGTAAGCGGTCCAGGTCGTACAGGGCGGGCAGAGCCAGGAGGCGCGCCACCGCCTGATCGGCCAGGTCGGCATCGATAACCCCCAGGACGGTGATGAGCTCGGCAAGCTGGGTGGGCGTCAGCGGCTCAGGAACCTTGGTATAGTCGTAAGACGTGGTCAGACTGGCGGTTCGACCATCAGGGAGACCCTCCAGCAAGAGCGCGGCCGGGGCCCGCAAGTGCGGGCGCAAGGCGGTTGGGCCCTCGGCCAGGCAGCGGGCGAGCAGATTGGCGCAGGCCCCCGCTCGCCGGACGGCATGGGCGCCGATGATCTGGCCGATCAGCCCGGCCGCCTGCTCGGGGGCGAGACGACGGAAGAGGGTGATCAGGGCTGGGTTGTCCCCCTCCCCATAGGCGCCACCCGCCACGCGCTCGGTGGTGAACTCGGCAGCGCCCTCCACATCACCCAGCCGCAGCAAGGAGTCGAGCAGGTCCGCCGACTGCCTCCCGCTACTGGCCTGATGACCCCGCCAGGAGTCCTTGGGCCACTGGGCACGGATGGCGCTAGCCAGACGCTGGGCCTCCCGCCAACCGGCGTCACCGGCTTGGGCGCCGGCCGCCTCCCAGCGCTGGACCAGGTCGTGCAGCGCCGGGAGGCTGACCCCCAGGCCGCCGGCGGCCAGGACGGCGCCCCGCCGGGCCACCGGCCAGAGGACGAAGGCGGCACGCTGGTAGAACCGCTCGAAGGAGGCCCCTTCGTTGCCCGTGGCCTCGGAAAATTCCACCTCGGCATTCTCCAGATCGTCCAGGGCCTCGGCCGGGGAGAGCTCCTCCTCGACAAAAGGCAACTCGGCCATGCCGCTCTGGCCGCCATCGGGCAGCCGCCAGTCATGGAGAGTCCAGGTGCTGTCGGTGACCTCACCGATCTCCATCTCCGGATCGCGCCAGCGACCGCCGCCGGTGTACTCGGCCCAGCCGGTCTCGGAGACGCTGAGCAGGGCCAGATATAGGTCGCAATCCGCCGCCTTGGCTGCTGGGATCAGCACCTGAGCCGCCGCCGCATCCTTGCCCTTGAGGGCCGCGAAGCCGATCTCGGCCTCGGTATAGGCGTGCTCCAGGGGATAGACCAGCTTGTCGGGCGCGGCGCCGGCGCGGTCCCAGTCGGTCAGCAGGCGGACCAGGTCCGCCTGTTGCGCGCCATAATCCGGGACACGGGGCAACGGGCCCTCGCCGACGCGAATCAGATTGTAGATCAGCGCCAGCCGGTACCCGGAGGCGATGGGCAGCACCTCGTGCAGGCAGTCGGCGTAGAAGGCGGCGAAGGCCGCCTCGGAGGGCTCGTCCCGGTGCAGATCGACCCGCACCTCCTCACCGCGGTGGCGGATGATCAGCTCCCCGCCGCTATAGTCACAAGGCAAGACCACCACCAGGGTGGCGAACATGCCCGGCGCCTTTTCGGTATCGCGATGGGGGACGAAAAAGCTGCCGGTATCGTAGATCAGCACCTTGTAGAGCTGGGCCTCGATGGCCCCCGCCACCGCCAGGCCCACCCGCACCCGTTCGACCACCCCAGCCAGGTCATCCGCCCATTTCCGGCCGGTCAGCTTCACCTTGGCGGCATCCACCTGCCAGGTGCGGCGCACGCTGGTATCGACCAGGGTCTCGCTGCCCCGGCCATAGGGCGCCTGATCGGCACCGGCCACCAGGGCCTCGGCCTGAGCGGGTAGCAGGGGCAGGGCGATGGGCCCGACTCCCTCGACCTCCAGCCGCGGCGGGTGGATGTCGAAGGAACCGGCGACATGAAAACCGCCGGGGCGTTGTACGCTGGCCAGGACGCCGGCGAAGGCTTGGGGAAAGTCGGTCATAATCGTGGTTGAAGCCAGGGATGGTTGGGGAGAGAGGGGGCTGAACGCATACCCCATACTTTCAATCGCCGGGGGAAGCTGCGTCAAACTTGAGTGATGTCCGCACCGGACCTCACTGCTTTCCCCGTTCCCGATGGCGCCACCCGACCGTGGGAGCTACGCAGCGGGTGGACGGGCGGAACGGACTTTCCTGGCGGATGATGGACTTCCCTTTGGGGCGATCCACCTCGAGGGCTCATTCATGCAGCGAGGTAATTGGGATAGACTGAGGATCAGGATCAGAATCAGAGGCAAGGATCAACGATGAATACTGAAACCTTGAAAGAAGCTATCCGGCGGGAATTGCCAGGATTTGTCAGAACCGATCCGGAGTTTCGTGCCTACCTGCTGGATCTGATGCGACCAGAGTTCGCCCCTCGCGCAGAGACCGACGACCGCTTCTATGCCATCCTCAATGAGTTACGTAGTGACCGTGAGGAGCAACATAGCAAATGGGAGGCAAACCAGGCGGAACTGCAGCGGCTGCATGAAGAGATCATGGCCCAGAATGACAAGCTGGACCGCAGCATTGGTGGCCTGGGCGCGCGTTGGGGGCTGAAGTCGGAAAGCGCCTTCCGCAACGCCTTGGCCGGCATCCTGGAGAAGCACTTTGGCGTTGAGGTACTCAATATCAGCGAGTACGACGACCAGGGCCTGGTCTTTGGTAGACCCGATCAGATTGAGCTAGACATCATCATCAAGAACGGCTTGCTTCTGATCTGCGAACTCAAGTCGTCCATCGACAAGGCCGGCATGTACAGCTTCGAGCGCAAGGCACGTTTCTATGAGGAACGGCATCAGCGTAAGGCCGATCGCCTGATCGTGATCTCACCCATGATCGACCCGCGGGCCATGCCAGTGGCCCAACGGCTGGGGATCGAGACCTTCAGCGACTCCCAGGATTTGGTCTGGCAGGAGACCGGAAGGTTAATGCCATAGTCCGAGTCGGTACCGGAGCCGGAGCCTGAACCAGATGCCAAGCTCGCGCTTGAGCTTTGGCTTGGACGAACCCATCTTGCGCCGGGTCCTGAGCAATAAATTTCAAACTTTTGCCCTAATCAGGCGCACTTCGACCCCCATCAAATCAGGAGACAAACGCATGACTCACGCACTCCCCGCCCTGCCCTACGCCATGGACGCCCTGGCCCCCACTCTATCCAAGGAGACCCTGGAGTACCACTACGGCAAGCATCACCAGGCCTATGTCACCAACCTGAACAACCTGATCCCGGGCACCGAGTTCGAGTCCATGAGCCTGGAGGACATCGTCATGAAGTCCTCCGGCGGCATCTTCAACAACGCCGCCCAGGTCTGGAATCACACCTTCTACTGGAACTGCCTGAGCCCCAATGGCGGCGGCGCCCCCACCGGCGCCCTGGCGGCGGCCATCGAGGCCAAGTTCGGCTCCTTCGAGGAGTTCAAGAAGCAGTTCAACCAGGCCGGCGCCACCAATTTCGGTTCCGGCTGGACCTGGCTGGTCAAGAACGCCGACGGCTCACTGGAGATCTTCAACACCTCCAATGCCGGCACGCCCATGACCTCCGGCAAGCAGGCCCTGCTGACCCTGGACGTCTGGGAGCACGCCTATTACATCGATTATCGTAATCTGCGTCCCAAGTACCTGGAGACCATGTGGAACATCGTCAATTGGGACTTCGTGGCCGCCAATTTCGCCGCCTGATCGCGGTGATCTGGTCTGATTGATCTGATGGTTGACTAAAGTATTAGGCCCGGACTGGTTCCGGGCCTTTACTTTTCACCGGACACCGACCACCACGACCTCCCAACTCCCTATCAGGCCCTTCCACCCCCCCCAACTACCCACCTGGCCCATCCGCCCTCGCGACAGGCATGCTCCCGCACCCCCCAGCCTCGCCCTCAGTCTTGCTCCCAGCTTCCGCCCCAGTCTCGCCCCCAGCCTCATCCCTCCCCCTGCACCATCGCGTCCATGGCGATCCTGGGGATGCGGCCCAAC
>JAGVUH010000396.1 GCA_019136395.1 Gammaproteobacteria bacterium | reverse complement strand
CGGTTGCGTGCCGCCTTGACGCCAGACGCCTTGCCACCCACTTCTTACTCATCCGCGATCACCTCCTCAGGAGAAAAGGCCATGACTGCCGCCGCCAATCTGGAGGCCCTGCTGGCGAAGGGGCCCGATACGGCCCTGCTTCGTTACAGCCTGGGCAACGAGTATCTTAAACAGGGCGATCTGGACCGGGCGATCGGGCACCTGGCCGCCGCCACCCGCCTCGACCCGCGCTATTCCGCCGCCTGGAAGCTTTACGGGAAGGCCCTGCAGGCTGCCGGCCGACCGGCCGAGGCCATCGCCATCCTCGAACAGGGTATCCAGGTCGCCGAGGAACGGGGCGACATCCAGGCCGCCAAGGAGATGGGGGTCTTCCGCCGGCGCGCCCAAAAGGAACTGGGGGCTGCCCAATAAATGGCGCCGTCCTGATGGCGGCCGTGAGCGGAGACCCATGACCCAGAGGAATCCACCGATCAGGGCTGAAATACGCGATTGACTCAGTCCAGCAACCGCCACTGTGCCGCCCCCGTCTGGCAGTCGATGCGGATCTCCAGCTCCGCATACTCCGGCAGGGCCTCTAGTGGGTTGGGATCATCGGCGCACTGACAACCGCCGATGAGGCTGGCGAACAGCAGGCCGACCCGCGCCCCATAATAGCCGTCACCCTCCTCCCCGGTGGCCAGCACCAACGCCCGCACCGGCTCCGCCGCGACCTGGTTACCTTGGGCCATGGCCGCTCGCAGGGGCAGCAGCCCAGGATCGAGCTGTTCCAGCTCCTGCTTCAGGACGGCCTCACGCTGGGGGCCAGACCAGGCCGCCAGGGTTCGAGAGAGATGGATGGTGTGCAAGTCGGTCATGGGGCTTCATGCGCCTCGTTCGATCAAACATACAGCCTTACAGAGAGGTAAACGTTCACCACCTCTCCCCAGCTCTTCCCCGCCAGGGAGGGATGAAGGGGTAATAGAATCAGTACTTTGGGCTGCCTGAGCCCTCCAGGGGTGCGAGGGGTCTGAACGAAAAACCAGAGATTTATGAAGCAGTCTAGCAAAAACCTGACCGCACACCCCGTGCCTTGGACCCTCGGCCCTTCACCCCTGCGCCTGCGCCTGACGGGGGGACAGGGCCGCCATCAATATCCGGTCATCTCCAGATAACCCCGGCCGATCTCCCGCCCCCCCGCCAGGAGTCGGATCGCGCCCTCCCAGTAGACGACGCCGGTGGAACGTCGCCCATCCAGTTCCTGATCGTCCATCACGGGTTGCAGTTGCCAGTGCTGCCCCGCGATTTCCAGGTCCCAGGTGACGGGATAGGTCTTGCCGGTACGGGGCGACCGCCAGGAGCGCCCGGGGCGGAAGCGGACCTCCCCCGGCGCCAGGGCCCGAGGCAAGGCGCCGGGCGCCACCAGGGTGCCCGCCGTCCACAGGGCGCCACCCTCCCGGTGGCGCATCTGAAAGGCCATCAGGGAGCCACCGTCATGGAGATTGATCCCGATCCAGTCCCAACCCGCGGCCGCGGGCGACAACAGCTCGCTGGACCATTCGTGGTCCAGCCAGGCCTGGCCGCTTACTGGCCGGTCCACCCCGTCCAGGCGCAATTGGCCGGTCACCGCCAGGTGGGGACGGCTGTAGTAGTAGCTGGCGGCGGCCGGGTCCGGCGTCTTCTGGCTGAACCCGCCGCGGCCGTTGAGGACCGGCGGCCCCGGCGGGACTAGGCGCAGATCCAGGGTGAAGTCCGGGGTCGCGACCCGGGCAGCGTAGCCCTCCTCCTCCAGCCGCAGTTCCCAGTCCCGGAGCCAGACGTGGGTCCGACCAATCGCCGCCCCGGCCAGGGGTTCCAGGGCACGCTCCGCCGCCTCGGCATGCCGCAGCCGGCCGCTGGCGGGATCGGCGATGGCGGCGTGGGCGAGGATCAGGTGACGGGGGGCGAAGCGGCTGGGGTTGTCGGCGCCAATGCCGGTGCCGACCCGGAAGAAGGTGAGCTGAAAACCGCGCTCGGTTCCGTCCGCGTCGCCAAGCCAGCCGGTGATGTACCACCACTCGATACGAAAGCCCGGATGGGCGCCGGTGTCGTCCGGAAAGACCAGGGGACGATCCGGGACCACTTGGTTGAACGGCGCCGCCGACGGACCCGCCAACGCCAACTGGGGCGGGAGCAGCATCATTGTCAGCACGTAACTACTCGCCCGGATCGCAGGCTTTTCGCTAATGGCGGGCAACCGGTAGAGGGGAGCCGCTTGACATCATAGCGCCGTGAGCCTATGGTATCGCTCCAAGACCGGCGGAC
>JAGVUH010000319.1 GCA_019136395.1 Gammaproteobacteria bacterium | reverse complement strand
GAGGCGACCGGCGCGCTGGAGCCCGTCGCCGTCCTCGTCGGCGCTGCGCACCTGGTAGGCGCGCAGGCCCTGGGCCGCCGCCAGGGCGCGGGCCAGCTCGGTCTTGCCGGTGCCGGGGGGGCCGTAGAGCAGGGCATTGACGCCCTCGGCGCGGGTGGCGACGGCGGCGGCCAGGGTCTCCCCGGCCAGGCGCGCCGCGGTCTCCAGGTGGGGGAAGGCGGTCAGGGGCCAGGTGGCCGGGGGCGCGGGTTCGATGAGCAGGGCCAGCAGGGCGGCGTCATCCGTCGGCGCCGCCTCCAGCACCTCCCGGAGCAGGGGGCTGGGGCACAGGAAGTCCTGCATGCCGCAGGTCTGGGGTGCGAATTCCACCAGGCCCAGGCGACGCAGGGGGGCCTCCTTTGCCAGGACCTGGCGCAGCGCGGCTTCGGGCAGAGCCAGCACAGCCGCCAGACGCGGGAAGTGGCGGCGGCTGCTATTGAAGCCATCGATCCGGCGCAGCAACTCGCCCAGGCCGGGGGTGGCGACGAACTCGTCGAGAAAATCGAGGACGCTCAGGGTGGGCCCGTCCAGGTGCAGACTGGCGCCCAGCAGGGCCACGGTCGGCGAAGCCGGCACCCGTTCGGGGTTGGCCGCGTCCAGCCGGGTCAGCGTCAGCGGGTCGCCGCGCCGGATCAGCCAGCGCAGCCGCTGGACGATATAGACGGAAGGCATCGTCGCCATCACCCGGGGGTCATAGTCCGCCTCGAAGGCCATGATTTCCTCTTCCAAGAGGGCATGGCCCAGGGCGAGCATGACCTGATCGTCGCTCGTCGTCAGGGGGGCGTCGGCCGGGGGGGTGTAGTCAGACAGATCACCGGTATCCAGCACCTCAACATGCACCATGTCCGCCACCCTCTGAGGGGGCCGGAGATAGTCGATCAGGTGGCGCGGCTCGAACAGGGGTTGGAGCATGCCCCACAGCAGGCCTAGGCGGTTGGCGTCGAGCCGTCCCGCGATCGGGTCCCGCGGCAGGCTCAGCAGGCGCAGGGCATATCCGGCGCTCCGGCGTTGCTGGGGGGAGAGCATGCTCAGGTCACGGCGCCAGCAGTCACGGATTTCGGTCATGGTCAGGCCTCCTGGGTCCAGGTTGGGAAGAAATAGGAGACCGGGGTGACCTGGGTCTGTCGCGCCCGTGAGCGGCTGCACCACCGTGGAGGCTTCAGCGCTGCCTGGGGAGTATGAAACCATGGCGATGCGTCAGTGGATGTCGGATAGTGGCTTGCAGCGAAACGTCCTGGGCTTGGCGCCACTGGCCGCAGAAATCCCTCAGCAGGCCTCAGGCATCAGGTTCCCGACATGCTGGACTAAACCAGAGGCAACATCAGGACTTCGTACTGGTGGCCTGTTAACTGACGGCTTTTGGATTTCGCGCGCCGCAAAAACTGTTTGGTTCTGTAATTCAGTTGCGGGCCTCGGTACCTGGTGAAGGTCACGGGAGCGTTACGAAAAGAACCCGCTGGCGCCGCTATACTTGGTCAAGTGGCAGTCGTAACCAATGCTCAAAAGCGGAAGGAGGCATCCATGACTAACATCGTCGCATTGCTGGGAGATGAGGCCGAGGATCTGTTGGGACACCAGTGCCTGGGCATCCCGCAGGACCTGCTGCACTTACCGGGTCCCGACTTCGTGGAGCGGGTGATGATGGACTCGGACCGCAAGCCGGGGGTGCTGCGGGGTTTCGCGACCTTGCTCGGGCACGGGCGCCTGGGCGGCACCGGCTATCTCTCGATCCTGCCGGTGGACCAGGGGGTGGAGCACTCGGGCGGGGCGTCCTTCGCCCCCAATCCCTTGTACTTCGATCCGGAGAACATCATCCGCCTGGCGATCGAAGGGGGCTGCAATGCAGTGGCCTCCACCCTCGGGGTGCTGGGCTCGGTAGGGCGCCGTTACGCCCACAAGATCCCCTTCCTGGTCAAGCTCAACCACAACGAGATGCTCGCCTACCCGACCATCTACGACCAGACGCTGTGGGCGTCGGTGGATCAGGCCTTCGACATGGGGGCGGTGGCGGTGGGGGCGACCATCTATTTCGGCTCCGCCGAGTCGCGGCGCCAGATCCAGGAGGTGAGCGCGGCCTTCGCCCACGCCCATGAACTGGGCATGGTCACGGTGCTCTGGGCCTATCTGCGCAACCCCGCCTTCAAACACGAGGGCACCGACTATCACGAGGCCGCCGACCTCACCGGACAGGCCAACCACCTGGCCGTCACCATCGAGGCGGACATCGTCAAACAGAAACAGGCGACCTGCGACGGGGGCTACACCGCCCTCGGCTTTGGCAAGACCCACCCGCGGGTCTACGCGGAGCTTTCGGGTGGCCACCCCATCGACTGGGTGCGCTACCAGGTGGCCAACTGCTACCTGGGCCGGGTCGGCATGATCAACTCCGGCGGTCCGTCGGGGAAGGACGACCTGCACCAGGCGGTGCGCACGGCGGTGATCAACAAACGGGCCGGGGGCATGGGCCTGATCTCCGGGCGCAAGGCCTTCCAGAAGCCCATGGCGGAGGGGGTGCGGCTCCTCAACGCCATCCAGGATGTCTATCTGTCGCCCGAGGTGACGATTGCCTGACCCGGCGACCTGGCTGGCGATCGGCCAGGGAAGACTATCCGTTCGGGTGAACCCCTGAGCCGGGGGCTTGGCTCAGGCGCTGCGCAGCCTGCTCAGCTTGACCAGGGCTACCGTCGCCAGGGGCAGGACCAGGCCGATCAGCAGGGCGGCCAGCATCAGGGTCCCCAGCTCGCTGTAGTCGGCGGGGACGCTGACCGCACCGCTGGCGGGGTCCTTGACCTCCCGAGTGACGAGGAAGATCTCGTTCAGGTACTTGGTGCCCAACTGGCTGGCGGAAAGGGCCAGGTTGGTGAAGGAGGCCATGACGGCGAAGAAGGTGGCCTTGAGGTTGTCGGGGGCCGAGTTGGCGATCCAGGCCAGCATGGGCACCATGGCGATCTGCCCCAGGGGCGACTCCAGGGCGGTATCGACCACGGCGATGAAGCGGGCATCGACCAGGCCACCGGTCAGGGCCGCCGTCCACTCGTGCAGCCCGTGGTACATGCCGATGATGGGCAAGTAGAGCAGGCTGGAGATGAGGGTGAGGAAGACCACCACGTAGGCGATGGAGCGCTCGGCCATGAAGCGGCGGAAGAGAAAGAGCCCGAGCAGGGTCAGGCTGCTGCCGATCAGGGACAGGACCGACAGGAACTGCTGATCGAAGGCCAGTTCGTCGATCATCCACCAGGTCTGGCCCGACCCCGGCCCGGGCATGGCGCGGAAGACGAAGATGATCAGGGCCGTACCCACCAGATAAAGCCGCGCCTCCGGCTCCAGGGCCTGCATCAGGCGCGCCATGAGAAAGAGGATGATGACCATGGAGCCGACGAAGATGATCTCCTGGTTGTAGGGCACCTCCAGCACGCCCAGGGTGAGGGTGAAGGCGACGAAGACCAGGCTGCCGCCGAGGATCCACCAGTTGGGCTGGGTCTTCTCCACCGGGTGCTCTAGCCGCCGCCGCGCCTCGGCCCGGTCCAGGCCCCTGGCCATGAGGCGGCGCAGGTCGCGGCGCCGGATGAAGGACGCCAGGGCCACGCCGAGGATGGAGACCAGGGGGATGGCCAGGGCCAGTTCATAGATCAGGATGTAAGTGGCGACCTTGTCCGCCTCGGACATACCCTCGACGTCGGCGAACAGATAGACGTTGGCAAGGGACACCAGGACCCCGCCGCCGATGATCGCCACCCGCCCCAAGGTCTGCATGGTGGTGTGCATCAGCTTGCGCGTCGCCGGGTCGACCGGCTGGCCGTCCACGTCCACCCGCGGCACCGCCTCCACCGTCATCGCGTCCGCCACCACGTCCTGGATGACGTAGCCCACCGGGGCCAACAGGGCGGCGAGGACGTACCAGGCCTCCACCGGCATCACCGCCGCCATGGCCGACCGGTCGCCGAGCAGGCCGAGCATGATCAGCAGACTGGCGGTGAGCAGGGCTGCGCCCAGGTAGACCAGCAGGGCCTTGTGGCGCCAGATCAGGTCCACCAGATGGCCCAGGGGCATCTTCAGCGCCCAGGGGATGCCGGCCCAGAAGCCTAGCGCGGCCAGGAAGGCGGCGGACAGCCCCAGGTAGTCCTTGACGAAGAAGGTGCCGACGATGGCCGTGAGGCCCTGGATGCCGTAGGCCACGTAGACCATTAGCGGTGGCAGGTAGGACAGGCGCAGCTCCCGCCCCAGTTCCAGGATGTTGCGATCGAACCAATGGGCCAGGCGCTGGACATGGCCACTCTGCCGGGACGGGGGGGTGGTGCCGTGGGAATGTGCGTTCAAGCCGTGCTTCTCGTGGTCGAAGGGAGGGGGACAGGTTACGTCATCACCGGCCGCGAAACCTATACCCACCGCCAACGAATTTCTCGCCGATCAATTTTTGCCTGACCAAGGCGCCCGTCCTTTCCTGCCCAAGCGGCTTTCATGTTATCGTCCCGCCGCTAAACCCTGGGGTCAGGGATGCCGCCGGCGTGACGGTTCCTCTCCGGTACCAAGGGCCGGGATACGGGATTCCCGGCCCGTCGCGGGTTAGGTGCAACCTGACGCCAGCAGTACGGCAATGGCATCTGACCACCCTGAACGATTGTCGGGCCCCATGACGTTGCCATGATCCCTCTCACCGTTGAAATCGAATCCCTTGAGGCACGGGTCAACGAACTCCAGGCCCGCTTGCGGCTGGCCGAGGACCAGGCCCGGCAGGCGGAGGCCCGCGCCCGGGACAATGACGCCCGGCGGCGCCTGTTCCAGGATCTGGTTGAAAGCCTCCGCGACGTGGTCTGGGTGATGGATGCCGCGACCCTGCGCTTCACCTACGTCAGCCCCGCGGTGCTCGGGCTGCGCGGTTACACCCCCGCCGAGATCATGGCCGCGCCCATGGACGCCGCCCTGACCCCGGATTCCCGGGAGCGGGTGCGGGCCCTGATCACCGAGCGGGTGGCCGCCCTGCTGAGCGGTAACCTGGACCCGGACACCCACTTCGTCGAGGAGGTGCAGCAGCCTTGCAAGGACGGCTCGGTCGTCTGGACCGAGGTCATCACCCGTTATTACCGCAACGAGGCCACTGGCGCCGTCGAGATTCAGGGCATCACCCGCGACATCACGGAGCGGCGACAGGCGGAGGAGAAGATCCGCCACATGGCGCAGCACGACAGTCTGACCGGCCTGCCCAACCGCGCCCTCTTTTCCGCCCTGGTGGAGCGCGCCCTGGCCATGGCCCAGCGGGAGCATCACCAGGTCGCCCTGGCCTTCCTGGACCTGGACCATTTCAAGCCCATCAATGACATCCACGGCCATCTGGTCGGCGACCTGGTGCTCCGGGAGACGGCGCGGCGCATCACCCAGACCCTGCGCAAATCCGACACCATCGGCCGCATTGGCGGTGACGAATTCATCCTGCTCCTGCCCAACATCGGCACCCCGCACCATGCCCTGGAGGTGGCCCACAAGGTCCGGGAGGCGGTGCGCCAGCCGATCCTGATCAACGACCTGAGCCTCTCCGTCTCCACCAGCCTGGGCATCGCCCTGTATCCCGAGCATGGCCTGGATGAACTGACCCTGGCCAAGAGCGCCGACCAGGCCATGTACTTCTCCAAGAAAATCGGCCGGGATTGCGTCACCCTCTACGTCCCCGAGCTCCATGTCGAGGAACTCACCAGCGGCAACGCCGGTGACCGGCAACGGCCGGCATCACGGCCCCGGCTGCAACTGGGACAGATCAAGCGTGGCCTGGAAAACGGCGAGCTGTCCTATTTCTACCAGCCCAAGATCTCACTCCTCAGTGGCCGGGTGTCCGGGGCCGAGGCCCTGGTGCGCTGGGTGCGACCCGATGGCGAGATCATCCCCCCGGGTGACTTCATCCCCCTGGCCATCGAGTCCGGCCTGATCAAGCAGATGACCCTGAGCATGTTTCCGGACCTGGTGGCCGATCTCAACATCATCCAGGACACCTGCCCGGGGCTGGTGCTGTCCTTCAACCTGACGGCCCGGGATCTGGAAACGGCGGATATCGTCACCGCCGCCCGCGCCGCCTTCGCCCGCTTCCAGCTCGATCCGGGCTTGTTGCAGGCGGAATTGACCGAATCCTCGGTGATCAACAGCTCCGGCAAGGCCCGGGATCACATCCTGGAGTTGACCGGCATGGGCCTGGGACTGGCCATGGACGACTTTGGCACCGGCTACTCCTCCATCGAGGTCCTCAGCCAGTGGCCCTTCTCGGCGGTCAAGATCGACCAGGGCCTGATCCGTGGCATGGAGACCTCGGAGAAGTGCACCACCATCGTCCGTGCCAGTATCCAAATGGCCCACCAGTTGGGCATCAAGACCGTCGCCGAGGGCGTGGAGAGCCGCCAGGTCTTCGATTTTCTGCTCAACGCCGGGTGCAGCGAGGTCCAGGGCTTCTGGCTGGGGCGGCCCATGCCCCTCAGCGACTTTCTCGGCTACCTCAAGCAGGACTCGCGCTGGTCTGGCATCCCCACCGGCCTGATCCACATCGCCCAGCTTGACCACATCCACTGGCGGCGGGGCCTCATCGACCACGCCATCGCCCAGGCCTTCGGCAAGGCCGGACGCAACGCTATCCGCGGGCTCCAGGTCGAACTCGACCCCCGCCGTTGCCAGCTCGGCCAGTGGTATTACGGCCAGGGCCAGGAATTCCACGGCCTCCCCTCCTTCGACGCCCTGGAGGAACCCCACTTCGAACTGCACCGCCTCGGTGAGGCCTTGCTGGCGGCCGTGGAGGAGGAACAGCCGCCGGCGGTGATTACCAGCCTGATCCGCCGGGTCACGGACCAGTCGGGCGTCGTTCTGAGCA
This sequence comes from Gammaproteobacteria bacterium, assembly GCA_019136395.1. Next base: position 13,782 of record JAGVUH010000319.1, on the reverse strand, counting down.
TCCTCCAGGCCCTGGAGTACGAAAGCCTGATGGCGCGGGGAGAACTGCCGCGTCCCGTGCGGCAGGACCTGAGCCCCCTCAGCCCCTTCAGCCCCTGATCGCCGGGATCGCCGGAACGGCCCGCCCGCAGCTTTTCCCAAGCCAGGGCGAGGCCCCGTGGTATATTAGGAAACCCTTCAGAACGACGGAGGGCCCCGCCCCCTGGCGCAGGGCTCTGCGGCATTGGCCCGTGATCTCCCGATCCAGGTCGCCGACCAGCCGTCCCACGCTTTCCCCACGCCCCAACCGGCGCAACCAACATTAAAAAATCAAAAGACTAGAGGAGATCCTTATGTCGATCAATCACCCCGTTATCGCGGTCACCGGTTCCTCGGGCGCCGGTACCACCACCGTCAAGCGCGCCTTCGAGCACATCTTCTACCGTGAAGGCATCACCGCGGCCATCGTCGAGGGTGACAGCTTCCATCGTTACGACCGCGCCGAGATGAAGGCGGAGACGGCCAAGGCCACCAAGGCCGGGCGCAACCTGAGCCACTTTGGCGCCGAGGCCAACCGCTTCGACCTGCTGGAGGAGCTATTCCGTACCTACGGCGAGACGGGCACGGGCAAGAAGCGCTACTACCTGCACAGCGAGGAGGAGGCCCAGGAGCATAACGCCCGCCTCGGCACCGACCTCAAGCCGGGCCAGTTCACCCCCCTGGAGGACCTGCCCGAGAAGACGGATATGCTCTTCTACGAGGGCCTGCACGGCATGGTGATCACCGAGGAGCACAATGTCGCCCAGCATGTGGACCTGGGCATCGGCGTGGTGCCCATCGTCAACCTGGAGTGGATTCAGAAGATTCACCGCGACAATGCCGAGCGCGGCTATTCGGCGGAGGCGATCGTCGACACCATCATGCGCCGCATGCCGGACTACATCACCACCATCGTGCCGCAGTTCTCGCTGACGGACATCAACTTCCAGCGCGTGGCCACCGTCGACACCTCCAACCCCTTCATCGCCCGGGACATCCCCACCCCGGACGAGAGCTTCGTCATCATCCGCTTCCGCGACCCGACCAAGTGGGACGTGGACTTCCCCTACCTCCTGTCCATGATCCACGACTCCTTCATGACCCGCCGCAACAGCATGGTCGTCCCTGGCGGCAAGATGGGCTTCGCCATGGAGATCATCCTCCAGCCCATCATCGAGTGCCTGATGTTGAAGTGTAACGGATGATTGACATTCACTTTTCAGCTTTGGCCCGGGTCGAGGGGCATCTGGCAGGGGACGCCGTGAATACGTCCATGTAGGCTTGCCGCCAGCATCCTTGCTGGCGACACCCCCGCCAGATGCCCTCCGACCCTCCCCACCAGACCTTCACTGACCGCACCAAACACCGAAGAACGGTTGGATGGCGTAGCCACCGCTTCAGCGGGAGGCACGCCCGGGGGCATCGACATAGCCCCCCTCACAGCCTGGCGCCTGCACCGGCGCCGCGCGCATCAGATCACCCAGCGGGGCCGCCCCGGGTTGGCCCCGCAGACTCAGCCGTAATTCGACGATCAGGTCCTCGCGACAGCTCAGACCCACCCTTTTCCCGGTGCCGGGCCCGAAGGCGCGGTCAAAGGCGGCGCGAATGTCCCCGATCGCCAGTCGTTCCCCCACATGGGTGGCGAAGAGCCCGGTCACGGCGGAGGCATTGAGTTGTTCCAGCGCATCGAGGGCGGCGCGAAAGTAGTCCTCCGGGGGGGCAGCCTGACAACTGCCGTGCTTACTCCATTGATAGCGGTCCAGGTGGGAAGCCACCCCGGGCATGAGGACCGACAAGCGCTGGCGGGTGTCGGCGCTGAGATCCAGGGCTGGCAGCCGCGACCAGCGACCTTCCTCGGCATGGGCGCGCTCGCCGGCGGGCACCTGGCAAAAGGCCCGTTCCCGGGGCTGGGGCCAGAGGCCATGGAGGGCAAAACCTTGCCCTTGGGCGGGTGACCGCTGCTGAGCCCAGCCGGGCCCGGGGTTGGCGGGCTTAGGGGTGGGTGAGCATTCGGGTTTCTTGGTCTGGATCTCGCAGAAGGCGGGATGCCAGGTGGCGGCCAGGACGAAATCGCCGGTGGCCAGGGCTGAACCGGGAGCGGCCGGTGAGGGCCCTTGGCTGGCCGCCTGAGGAACGGCCGGCGCCGGCTGCTGGGGGGCTACATGAGGATCGGCTGGTGCCGGCTGCGAGGGAGCTGAACGAGGATCAGCCAGGGCCGGTCGTTGGGGAACTGCACGGGCATCGGCCGCATCGGCCGACGCCGACCGCGGGAGGGTAGCATCAGGATCGGCCGGGGCCGGGGACTGTTCAGGGTCACCGGCTCCCTGCCCTGGGCCACTGATATCGCCGCACCCCACCTCCACCCAGACATCGCCCGACTCCAGGCCAGGGACACGGATCAGGAGATGCGTCGCTTCCTCCCGGTTCTTGCCCAGGAGGGGATAAGCCTGCCCGGGCACCAGACGGGAACCCTCCACCTGGGTGCCTTTGCGGATGGAGCGGAAGAGGGGGCAATCCTGGGTCGCCCGGAATTCCCCACGGAGGGGCACCGTCGCCAGCGTCGGCCAGGCGACCAGGAGCAGACCCAACGCCGGGGCAAAGACGGCAAGCCGGGCTGGAGCCAATACCCCTGTCAGGACTCTGCGGAGGATAAGGCGCCTTAGCCGCGACCGGACCGGGACGCGACCGGTCTTCAAAGGGTCAGCCTTCATCCGCATAAGGGGGCGGGAACCCCAGGTTGGCCAGCAGGCGGGTCTCCAGGGCCTCCATTTCCTGGGCCTCGGCCTCGTCCAGGTGGTCATAGCCGAGGAGATGCAGAACCCCATGCACCACCAGATGCGCCCAATGGGCCTCCGGGGCCTTGCCTTGCTCCGCTGCCTCCCGCGCTACTACCGGGACGCAGATGACCAGGTCCCCCAGATACCGCGGCCCCTTAATCCCGGGTAGAGGCTCGAAGGGAAAGGAGAGGACGTTGGTCGGCCCCGCCTTGCCCCGGTAGCGCTGGTTGAGGTCGGCGGACTCGGCCTCGTCGACCAGGCGCAGGCTAAGATCAACTTTCTCGCCAGTTGCCTTCTGGTCGGCGGCCTTTTTGCCCGCCGGCTTGCTACCGAAGGCGTGATGACCGGCTGCCCATTTACCAATTGCCTCTTTGCCAGCCGACATTTTTTTGTTGGAGGCCTTTTTGGCTTTATTGGCTTTGGTGTTCTTGGCTTCCCGTTGCGGGGCATCGCCTTGCGGTGGCGTAGCCGATCCTCCCAACGCCGCCAGTGCCCAGTGCCTCAGGTCCGCCTTGGCGGGTAGGTCCTGGGCGATCGAAGCCCGTTGCAAATGCAGCTTCAATTTCACTGGCGTGATCTCATCGCAGAGTCATCAGCACCCAAGACAACGCCATGGGACGGCAGCACCACCAGGGTGCCTTCATCAACCGGGGCTATAGCGAGAGCACTCATGACTGACCGCTAACGAGCTGGCACGCCCCCTCATTCCGCCGGCAGGCCCTTGTCGAAGGCCTCGTAGGCATTGACGATGCGCTGCACCAGGGCGTGGCGCACCACGTCGCGGGCATTGAAGAAGGTGAAGCTGATGCCCTCCACGTGGCGCAGCACCTCCACCGCCTGGCGCAGGCCGGAGGTCTGCCCCCGGGGCAGGTCGACCTGGGTGACGTCGCCGGTGATGACCGCCGTCGAGCCGAAGCCGATGCGGGTGAGGAACATCTTCATCTGCTCCGGCGTGGTGTTCTGGGCCTCGTCGAGGATGATGAAGGCGTCGTTGAGAGTGCGGCCGCGCATATAGGCCAGGGGGGCCACCTCGATGACATGGCGCTCGATGAGGCGACTGACCTTCTCGAAGCCGAGCATCTCGTAGAGGGCGTCGTACAGGGGCCGCAGGTAGGGGTCGATCTTCTGCGCCAGGTCGCCGGGGAGAAAGCCCAAGCGCTCGCCGGCCTCCACCGCCGGGCGGACCAGCAACAGGCGCCGCACCTTATCGCTCTCCAGGGCGTCCACGGCGCAGGCAACGGCCAGATAGGTCTTGCCGGTACCGGCGGGGCCGACGCCAAAGTTGATGTCGTGGCGCAGGATGGACTCCAGGTAGGCCTGCTGATTGGGCCCCCGGGCACGGATCAGGGCGCGCTTGAGCCGCACCGCCAGTTCCGGCCGGGCCTCGTCGGTGTCGTCGAGCAGGGCCTCGACCCCGGAGGCCTGGAGTTGAAGATGGATGGCCTCGGGGGTCAGCACCTCCGCGTCCGTGGCGGCGTAGAGGCGCTGCAGGACCTGCCCGCCGGCGCGCACCGCCTGGCCCTCGCCGATGAGACGGAAGAGGTGGCCGCGGTTGGCGATCTCGATGCCCAGGCGACGCTCGATCTGGCGCAGGTGGCTGTCGAGTTGGCCGGTGAGGTTGGCGAGGCGGCTGTTGTCCTCTGGCGCGAGACGAAGGTCGAGGGTTTCGGGTGTCGGTGACAAGGGTTGTGGCAAGAACGGATAGTAGTGGTCAGAAAACCCGGATCAGACATGATGAGGCGGTATGCCGCAAAGGCAATTACTGTCTGGCCGGGCGGCTGTTTGGATGACTCGCTGGGTGGTGGCTGGGTGGAAGTTGAACCAAGAACAGGGGAGCGAGCCAAGACACCTTCCCAGTCCGAGGCTCGCCAGAAAAAGGGCAGGCCCTCAAGCGGCTTGTTTCCCAGACCGGGCTCAGGCCAGCTCCGCCTGAAGCCATTCCCCGCGCAAAGAGTTGGGCAGGGCCTGGGTGATGTGGACTTCAGCGAACTGGCCGATGAGGTCCGCCGGGCCGGCGAAGTTGACCACCCGGTTGTTCTCGGTGCGACCGGCCAGTTCGGTGGGGTCCTTGCGGGCATGGCCCTCCACCAGAACCTTTTCCACCCCGCCGACCATGCGCCGGCCGATGATCTGGGCCTGATTGGCCAGCCGCGCCTGGAGGCGCATCAGGCGCTCCTGCTTGACGGCGTGCGGGGTAGCGTCGGGATAGTCCGCCGCCGGGGTTCCGGGGCGCCGGCTGTAGATGAAGCTGAAACTGGTGTCGAAGCCCACTGTCTCGATCAGGTCCATGGTGGCGGCGAAATCCGCCTCCGTCTCCCCGGGGAAGCCGACGATAAAGTCCGACGAGAGGCTGATATTGGGACGGATCTCCCGCAGCCGGCGGATCTTGTCCTGATACTCCGCCGCCGTGTGGCCACGCTTCATGGCCGCCAGGATGCGGTCGGAACCGCTCTGCACCGGCAAGTGCAGGTGATCCACCAGTTCCGGCACCTCGGCGTAAGCCTCGATGAGGGCGTCGGAAAATTCCACCGGGTGGATCGATACCGTCGATGGCCGCCAGATAGCGGATAAGCAGGGCCAGGTCCGCCACCTCGCCATCGTGCTGGGCGCCGCGGTAGGCGTTGACGTTCTGGCCCAGCAGGTTGACCTCCCGCACCCCCTGCGCCGCCAGGGCCGCCACCTCGGCGATGACGTCATCGAAGGGCCGGCTGACCTCGGAGCCCCGGGTGTAGGGCACCACGCAATAGGTGCAGAACTTGGAGCAGCCCTCCATCACCGAGACGAAGGCGGATGGCCCCTCAGCCCGGGGCTCCGGCAGGCTGTCGAACTTCTCGATGGCGGGGAAGGACACGTCCACCAGGGCGCCCTTGCCCGCCTCCAGCTCCCGCAACATCGCCGGCAGCCGATGCAGGGTCTGGGGGCCGAAGACCAGATCGACGAAGGGCGCCCGCGCGCGCAGGGCCTCCCCCTCCTGACTGGCGACGCAGCCGCCGACGCCGATGACCAGCCCCGGTCGCTTCTGCTTGAGCGGCTTCCAGCGTCCCAGGGCGGAAAAGACCTTCTCCTGGGCCTTCTCGCGGATGGAGCAGGTATTCAACAGGAGGACATCCGCCTCCTCGGCACATTCCGCCAGCTCCAGGCCATGGGATTCCCGCAGCACGTCCGCCATGCGCGCGGAGTCGTACTCGTTCATCTGACAGCCGTTGGTCTGGATGTAAAGCTTCTTCATCATGGGCGGCAGAATAGGGGGAAAGGGGGGCAAAATCCAGAAGCGCGCCCCGCCGGCTTGGCAAAGCGCTCAAGGGAACCCGCCGTCAACCCATGGTCGGCCTTGGCATCTCACCTACCGAGGGCGGCGATACAGGACCAATCGATAAGACTATCCATGTGCAATCAGCAGGTCATCAAGCTCGGGGTAACCCGAAAACTTGCCGTCCTGGCTCATCAGCCTGGCCCGATACGCCACGGCTGTGGCAATGATCAGCCTGTCCAGAGGATCGCCGTGCACTTGAGGTAACCGTGCACCGGCCTCGGCGATCTGCGCATCGACAGGAATGACCTCAATCCCCGCACCCCGGGTGGCGCACTCCAACCACTCGGAAATGGGCAGCGTCAGCTTCAGGCGGCCGCGAACCACAGCTTGAACCAGTTCATAGACGGATGAGGCGGAAACGCAAACACGCCCAGCCTTGATAATAACCTCCCTGAGATCGTGAGCCAGACGTCCATCCTGACTGACCCACCAGACCCAAATATGGGTATCGAGCACCAGCAGATCTGACGAGTTCATCGAAATGCGGCGGGGTCGCCGTGAATCTGTCCCACCGTACGCTGCAAGCTTGCCTCCCAGTCTTCATCGCCCAGGGCCGGAGCAAAGGGGTCGGCAAGATAGCTAACGCTATCTTTGAGATGGGCGGGGGGGTGGCGTTCAGCAGCTTGGACGCCGGATTCCAAAACCAGGAATATCGCTTCCAATCGCGACACCGGAGGCAATCTTGGCAAGCCGATCAAATTCCCCTGGGCATCTGTCTCTACTATCACCCGTTCAGCATGCATGACGGCCCTCTTCACGAATCAACATGGTGCGACAGAATAGAGGTTAGAGGTAAAGGGGGGTGAAAATCTAGCCTCCGTGTTCGTTGGCGGGAGGCCGACCATTCAGGGCTGGCTCACGGCCCGATCAGATAGGCCGCCTCCGTCAGCGACCAAGTCCCCGCCCCCGCGCCTTTCCCCAACAATTGGCCCAACCGGGTGGCGATCGCCGCGCCGACGGAGCCGGCGCCGGTTTCCGGGGTGGACAGGACATGGAAATCCTTGTCCAGCAGATCCTCCAACGCGACGGGCTCCGGGGTCAGGATGGCCAGCAGGCGCCCCCGACCCGTCGGCTCACTGGCCGTAAAGCGCAGGCCGGAGCTGGGACTGGGGATGGTGATCCCGCGACCGGCGCGGACCCGGTTGTCCAGGGCACCGATCTCACCGCTATCCAGGGGATAGACCTGGGACAGTTCCCCACCGGCATTGAGATCCAGCACCAGCAGGTGGCCCTCAGCCTGACTGCTGACCCGGAAGCGCATCTCCTGACCCAGGCGATAGTTCGGACCTGGGAGGAGGCTGATCGCCAGTCGGGCCGGATTAGGCAAGGCGATATCGGGCGCGGTCAGCGCGGCAGCGCCACCCTCCATATTGGGCTTGCCCTGGGACGGGACCGCTACCGGGCCCACGAGCTTGCGCGCCAGCAGGTCAATCTGTTCCGGAATGCTGTCGCGGTTTTTGGTCTTGATCTCGGCGGAGGTACGGATCACCCCCGTATTGGTATCGATCATCCGCGCCACCAGGGTGATGGTCTCCCCCCACTGAATGACGGTGCCGCTGACGATGGCTTCGACGCCATGCAGCCGCCCCGCCTCCGCCAGGGTCGCCTCATCGGCCAGGTGGCTGGACTGGAGTTCCTGTTCCTCCAGCAGTTGCTGGAGCAGGACGCGCTCGACGAGGGTATAGCGACCCGTGGCGGCCAGGGCCCCATTCAGCATTTCGGCGATGCTGGCGCCCGCGTCGGGGATGCCCAGGTTGCCGCGGACATTGAAGGGCAGGACCGCTACCCGGGGCTTGGCCGGCTTGGCGGGCGAGGTGGACGTGCCCGACGTGGTCGCTTGGGCTGAGCCGGTGGTCTGGGCGGACTCGCTGGCCCGCGCCGACTCCCTGGCCCTTGCGGGCGGGTTAGCCGCTTCCGTAGCGAAGGCATCTTCCCCGGATGGGTCCATATCCGGTCCATCCGCGATAGACCCTGGCTCCAACTCCTGGATCTCACCCAAGGCGGGCCGGGAATCGCGCCCAGATGACGCTGGCTCATCCTGGCCCCAGGTCGCCAGATCGGGACGGCTGGATTGGGCCATGATTGGCGCAGCCAATCCAAGAAATATGATTCCAGCAATGACGAACCGTCGCATTACGAGTCACCGAGTGGTTTTGAGGTGGAGAACAGCTAGTCTAAAGGGGATGGCATTAACTTAGTTACGCACAAGGTTCACCAGAGTCTTGGCGGGATGTCAAGGCCAAGCCAGCAAAACCAAGCATTAACACCAACTAATTGATAAGTAATTGGTAATTATTCTGGTCAAAATCTAGACAGGACCGCAGCAGCCCTTGAACGACGCGCCCTGTGGGGCATTCACCACGGGTTTTCTACAGAGTTATCCACACAAGCTGGGGATAAACGGGCAGCAGGCTGATGCGGAAGCCATAACCACCGGAGACCGGAGCCCTGATCATGTCGTCCCCCACCCTTAGCCCCACCCCCATCCCAACCGTCAGAGATCGCCTGCGTGGCGCCCTCTGGGGCCTGTTCGTCGGCGATGCGCTGGCCATGCCGGCGCACTGGTATTACGACGTTGCCGCCCTGCAACGCGATTACGGTCTCATCCGGGACTACCAGGCGCCTTTTGAGCACCACCCCAACTCCATCATGTCCCTGGCCAGCACCGGGCGGGCGGGGCGCGGTTCCCAGGAGGGCGAGGTCGTCGGCGGTCTCATCCTCAAAGGCAAGAAGGGCTACTGGGGTCGGCCCCACACCCATTATCACCGTGGCATGCGGCCGGGGGACAACACCCTCAACCTGCTCTGCGTCCGTGTCCTGCTGCGACGCCTCACGGCCGCGGGCGATGGTGACCCGGTCGGCTTCCTGCGGGACTACATCGATTTCATGACCGCTCCCGACAGCCACAACGACACCTACGCCGAGTCCTATCACCGGGACTTCTTCGCGAACTATGCCCGGGGGCTGCCCCCGGAACGCTGCGCGGGCGCGGAAGGTCACGACACCGCCTCCATCGGCGGCCTGGTCAGCCTGCCCCCGGTCATCTTTGCCGCCTGGGCCCAGCAAGGCCGTGCTCAAGGCAGTGCTCAGGGCCATGCTGCGGTCAATGAAGCGCTTCTTACCCAACTTCGCCTCACGCATCGCTCCCAAGCATTGGAAGGCTACGCCCTAGCCTTGGGGGACCTGCTGTTGACCCTGCTGGAAGACCCCGCGGCCCGGGTTGATACCCTAGCCCGCGACCTGGCACGACGGCTCGGGTTTGACGCCGGTAAGGCGCTGGCGAAGGTCCAACGGGAAGGGCTCTCGGATCTGGCGGTCATTGGCGGCATGCTCAGCCCGGCCTGTTACATCGACCAGTCCTTTCCCGCCGTCCTGTACCTGGCCGCCCGCTATGCCGGTGACTTCGAGGAGGCCCTGGTGGCCAACACCAACGTCGGTGGCGACAACTGTCATCGTGGCGCTATCCTCGGCGCCATCCTGGGCACCGCCCTGGGCTACGCGGCCATCCCGCCGCGCTGGACGCTCGGCCTTCAGGCCCATGCGGACCTGGAGACGGAGATCGAAGGCTTTTTGGACCGGTTTCTGGGATCGAACCAGGCCGGCAATGAGGTCCCCAACCACCCATGATCACCTTGACCACCGCTCAGTCCCTCGATGGCTACCGCGTCACCAAGACCCTGGAGGTCATCTCCGCCGAATGCGTATTCGGCATGAATTTCCTGCGTGACTTCTTTTCGTCCTTCACCGACTTCTTCGGCGGCCGCAGCGGTGCCACCCAGAAGGTGCTGAAGGATGCCCGCAAGACCGCCCTGGAGGAGCTGCGTAAAGAGGCGGCGGAGTTAGGTGCCAACGCCGTCATCGGGGTGCGCCTGGATTACAGCGAATTCAGCGGCGGCGGCAAGTCGATGCTCTTTCTGGTCGCTTCGGGCACCGCCGTGGTGGTTGAGCCGACCAATCGATAATTTGCTCGAATTTACTGCAAGTCACCGCCGCACAACGACAAGCACCCCGCACCAGGGCTAAGTCAAGCTGATCGCAGCCCGCCTCCAGTTCGAGAAGAAGCCCAAGTCATTTGGCAGCAAGCGCAACCGCGTCACCGAGGCCCAGGCATGGCCCTTTGAAACCTGTAGAGGAAGGTCCCGTTATGACGAATCCAGCATCCGGCTCCACCTCCCCCTTCTCACGCCGCGCCTTCCTGAAGCTAGGCGGCCTGACGTCGCTATCGGTGGCGCTGGGTGGCTGTGGCATGCATTCCGGCGACCCGCCAGGGTGGGACGCTGACGAGGAGATCGATCCGGACAAGATCCGGTCGCAAGTGCCCGATCCCAGGGACATCGGGTTCATGGTTCAGGCGCCGGGCAAGAGACCCCTGCGGCTGATGGGGCACTACTGGTATCCGGCGGGGCGTTTGGCCGCCGGAGAACGGCTGCCCGCGGTGGTGGAACTGAATCCCTACCGGCGGCGGGATGGCACCCTTTCCGGCGACAGCACCTGGTATCCCTATTTCGCGGCCTCGGGCTATCTGGCCTTCCGCATCGATCTCCAGGGTTCGGGGGACTCGGAAGGCGTCATGACCGACGAGTACACCGAGGACGAGATCACTTATTGCATCCAGGTGCTCGAGCAGATTGCCGGCCTGCCCTTCTGTAACGGCCGGGTGGGCATGCTGGGCACCTCCTGGAGCGCCATCAACGCCCTCATGGTCGCCGCGCATGAGCGGTGCCCGGCCGCGCTCAGGGCGGTGTTGGTGATGTGCAGCAGCGACGACCGCTACAACGACGATGTCCACTACAAGGGCGGCGCCATGATGCAGGACAACGCCGGCTGGGCCGCCTCCATGTGGGGCTGGTTGACGCTCCCACCCGACCCCTTGGTGGTGGGGAAGGACTGGGAGGCGATGTGGCGGGAGCGCATCCGCAACGCCGCCTTCTGGTTCGAGCATTGGATCAGCCATCCCACCCGGGACGAGTATTGGACGAAACGCAGCGTCCGCGACCACCTCGACCAGGTCAAGGTGCCCGTCTTCATCCTGTCGGGCTACCAGGATGGCTATAAGAACCCGGTCCCCCGCCTGGTCAGCGCGCTGGCGGCCCAGGGCAAACCGGTGAGTGGCCTGCTGGGACCCTGGGGGCACAGCTCGCCCGATTTTGGCTATCCGGGCCCTCGCTTGAACTGGCTCCCCTATATGATGCGGCATTGGTGGGATCGGTGGCTGAAGGGGATCACGCCGCTCCCGGCCAAGGAACTCCCGCCCTTGACGGTCTGGCTGGGTGAGTCCAGGGAGCCGACCAACTCCCCCAATTTCGATGAGCCGGGGCGCTGGGTAGCCGAAGATGGCGATTGGGCTGCGCGGGTAGTCGAGCAGCCGCTCTTCCTGTGGTCGGACGGCAGCCTGGATGCCACGGCACCGCCGGCTCAGGGCGCCGTGAGCAAGGCGCCGGGCGTCATCGCCAATTTCGCGCATCTGGAAAACGGCTCCTGGGGCAAACGTGACGACGCCGACCTGCCCGGTGATCAACAAGCGGCGGACGCCCAGTCGCTGGTCTTCGACACACTGCCCCTCACCGCGGATCTTGAATGCTTTGGCTACCCGCGGGTGTTGTTGACGCTGACCTGTGACCAACCGCAGGCGGCGATCGTCATCCGTCTGAGCGAGGTCAGCCCCACCAGCGGCGCCGTGAACCTGGTCAGCTATAGATTCCGCAATCTCTCCCAACTGGATGACGACCAGGTCAATCCGGAGCCCATCGAGCCAGGAATCCCCTTCTCGGTGACCGTACCGCTGGACGTGGTCGGGCATACCTTCAAACAGGGCTGGCGCATCAGGATGGCGATTGCCCCCTCGAATTTCCCCACCTTGTGGGAAAGCGGGGCATTCCCGAAGATCACCGTCCACACGGGCGCACCGTCGCCGGCGGTGGCCAGCCAACTCGTGCTCCCGTCGCGCCCCCGGCGGGCTGCGGACCTGGAACTGCCGGCACGCCTGCCGTCGATGACCCACATCGTCCAGGTCGATGCGGAGGAATACCTGCCGACGACGGAGGTGCGGGCCTCTGGCAACACCCGCACCACGACGCCCATCAACCTGGACGGTAGGCCCGGCTTCCTGGTGCACAAGGTCTTCGACAGTGGCCATTACATCTACGGCGGCCCGCTGGCGGACCTGGCTGTCGACCAGATTGGCGAGGAGAACCATCAGATTCTTACCGATGATCCCGACTCCCGGGTCACCTTCACCCAGTACCGCGCAACACTGGCGCGGCCCAGTACCGACTGGCGCGTTCGCACCGAGACATCAACGCGCGTCTGGAATGAACGCTCCCCGACAGGACGGCGCCTCTTCAAATATACGGCGGAGATTCAGACCTTTATCCTCGACAAGGATGGCACGGAGCAGCCTTTCGAGCAGAGGGCGGTGGAAGGGGCGATTGAGGTTGATTGCCTCTAACTGTCACCAAGACGCGTACCGAGTCCTCCCCAGCCTCAAGGACGTTTTGAGGTGGTTGACAGATTGATGCGCTAGGGCACAACGCCGCGGGGGGCGGTGTGGCCCATCACGGGATTGCCGTGCAGCGTCAGCCATGTTCAGGTCATCATTGTGAAGATAGCGTTGAGAAGCAGACATCGGGCTTATGAACAACAGGCAACCAACCATGAATAATCCATCCAGACGCAGGTTTATCAACCAGAGTCTTTTCCTTCTTTCCAGTCTGGCCCTACCCCAGATTGCCAGGGGTGAGTCGCCAGCAGCAACCGCGACGGGGCTGACCCAGGCCCCTCGGGAGGCAGCTCAGACCTTCGCCGATCCCGCCTGGGTGAGGGACGCCATCCGGCTGATGTGGGCGGAGCGTAGGCGGTCGGGGGTGACGCCCCTGCTGCACCTGAGTCCCCCCTTCAGCAAGGACCTGCACCTCTATCTGAAGCATGAGGCCAAATCCCCCACCGGCAGTCTCAAGCATCGGGTGGCCTGGGGTCTGGTGATGGGAGCCCTCGTCAACGGCGCTATCGGCCCCAGGACCCATCTCTTTGAGGCCACGAGCGGCAACACCGCCATCGGCGAGGCCTATTTCGCCGCCAAGCTGGGCCTGCCGTTCACGGCGGTGATGCGGCCGGGCATCAGTGAGCTGAAGATCAAAGCGATCAAGCAATATGGCGGCCAGGTGGCCATTGCCCCACCAGGCATGGCCCCCGGCGTCTATCTGGAACAACTGCGCCAGGCGGAGGCCGAGGGCTACAACCTCAACCAGTTCGCCAATACGGAAAAGGTGCTTGACTATTTCGATGCCGATCCGGATCGCAACATGAACCTGGCGGCGGAGGTCTACCGTCAGCTCGCCATGGAAGACCTGCCCTGTCCCGACTGGTTCGTCGCGGGGGCCGGCTCCGGTGGCACCGCCACCAGCATCGCGCGCTATCTGCGCAAGTGGGCGGATTTCGACGGCAGGAACTGCCCGGCACGGTTGGCGGTCGTCGATCCCGAGGACTCCGTGCTCTTCGACTGGTATCTGACCGGCAACGACACCCTCAGCATCCCCACCGGGTCACGCATCGAAGGGATCGGCTCCAGCGGCCCCGTGGTGTTCGGCAAGACCTTCAGCCTGCTGCGGGAGGGCATCGCGCAGATGATCAAGGTGCCGGACAGCGCCTCCCTGGCGGGGATGCAACTGGTCACGGA
>JAGVUH010000422.1 GCA_019136395.1 Gammaproteobacteria bacterium | reverse complement strand
GCAGGCTGCGCAGGTCCGGGTCCTGGCCGAGGTTGCCGATCACTTGGGCGCGGTTGAGTGAGCGAGTAGCCATGGAAGTTCCCCCTTAGTCGTTGCGATGAATCCAAGCCGCGAGGGCCAGCGAGATAGCGAAGTTTTGGCGGAAGCCGGCACTGACCGGGGCGGCGGTGCCCCAGCGGCCCTCCCTGGCCAGGGCGGTGGGTCAGGCGGCGGCGGGCAAGATCCGCTCCGGGTTGGGGATGTAGGGCTTGATGACCGGGCGCAGGGTCAGGGCGCTCGTGGTCCAGCGGAAATCCCAGATCGCGGCGGTGAGGGCCTCCCAGGCGTCCTTGTCCAGTTCGATGGTCGACTCGCCATGGCGGTCGATGACGGTGACGATGATCCGCTCCGGGATGCGCGACTCGCTGAGGCACAGGCAGCAGCGGGGCTCGGTGGCTTCGATGGTCCAGGTTCTGAGGGCGTTCATGGCTCGGGTCTCCGGTGTTGGCCGTCCTTGGCCGTTGGGTGATGGGGCTAGGCGGCGAGGTCCAGATTGGCGGCCAGCTCCGCCTGGCGTTGCGGGCAGAAGCCCGCCACGGGGCAGTAGTACAGGCAGCGGGTCGGCTCGCCCGGGCGGTGCTCGACATAGCCGCCCTTCAGGTCGTCGGCGTGGGCCTGGGCGAGGTCCCGGTCCTCGTAGAGCTTGACGGCGCTCTTACGGCCGGGGGTGCGCACGGCGAACACGGCCGGGCGCTCCCAGCGTTGTTCTGGGGTGCAGGTGGGCGGGTCCATTTTGGCCTCCAGCGAGGCGCGGGCCAGTTGATGACCGAAAACCAGATCCTTGATCCAGGTGTTGAGGGCGTCCAGCGGCCGCGGCTTGACGCTGAGGGTGACCACGGGGGCCTGCGGGTAGTTGCCCCCGTCCTTGGCCTTGTTGCGGGACCAGTCCCGCAGCAGGGCGACGATGGACAGCCCGCGCACGTCGTAGCCGTTTTCCGCCGCCAGCCATTGCAGGACATGGAGCTGATCCGCCCATTCCGGCTTGACCCCGTCGATCACGCTCCACACGCTGGTGGTCTTGTAGTCCTCGATGTGGATGGTCTCGTACTCCAGGTCGAGCGGGACGATGCGGTCCGCCTGGCCGGAGATCCGCCAGCCGGCGCAGTGGGCGAACAGCCGGCGCTCGGTGATGGCCGAGGGCTCGGCGCGCTCCAGGATGGTGTGGATGGACTGACCCAGGAGGGACCAGATCCGGTCCGCGGCGTCCTCCTCCAGGTCCGCTTCATGCTGGCGCTTGAGCGCCACGAGCTGCGGGGGCGCGATGAGCTGGGTGGCCGAGATGTCCCCGGTCTGGCCATGGGGATAGGGGTCGTTCTTGACCGCCTCGACGATGGCCAGGGGCAGGTGATGGACGTTGGTAATGCGCATGGCTGCTCTCCGGTGGGGTGGCCGTCCCTGGCCGTGGTGGTGGGGGTACAGGGCTAGGTCCCGCGGCCGGTCTTGGCGGCGTTCGGCGCGCCCCCGTCCGGGCCGGCCGCTTCCGCCTCGATGGCGATCCGCTCGGCGAAGTCGTCCAGGTGGTCAAAGAGGGTCTGGTGCTGCTCGCTGGTGAGATCCGCGAGGGAGGTGACCCCCCAGCGCTTCTCCGTCCACGCCTTGATCCGGTCCCGGTAGGGCTGGAGACCCAGCTCGGAAATCCGGGCCTCCAGGCGGCGCTTTTGCGCCTCGGTCTGAGAGGTCCCTCCCTTGCTGCCGCCGGGCTGCGGGGCTGGGTGGGGGCCAGCGTCCGCAGGGGGAGGGGTCCGGCTGGTGCCCGCACCCTGGGGGGCGGGCGCGGGGGCGGGCCGGGATGGGGGGCTCCCGGCCGAATAGGTGGCTTGGGCGTCGTCGTCCTCGTCCGCGGTCACGATGCCCAGTGCCGCCGTCAGGGCGTAGCGGCGGCCGTAGGTCAGGGCCGAGCCGGCCGCCTGGGTTGAGTTCATGCGGGCGCCCCCGTCCAGGGGGACGCGAAAGGTGGTGGTCTCCGAGTGCCCCCCGGTGTGGTGGACCTTGGCCATGACGACATAGCCCCCCTGGTCCTGTTCCGTGTCGAAGGTGACCGACAGCCCGTTGCTCGCCAACACGGGCGCGATCGTTTTTTGGATGTCGGCGAGATCCGCATAGCGGTAACTGAAGGCGCCCTTGGCGCTGACGACCTTGGCGGTCTGGCTCTTGGGGATGGGCGGGATCTGCGCCTGGAAGGTGGAGGCCGCCTTGGCCTGTTCGGCCTGCAACTCGCGGCGCATCGACAACAGGCGCTCCAGGGCGTCCACGCTCAAACCGTGCTGGATGCCCTGGGCCAGGAGGGCGCCGGCGTCGATCACGGCGGGTGGTGGGGCAACCGGGCTGATGGTGAGGGCGGTGCCCTCGCTGATGGTGGTGATCTTGGTGGTCATGTCCTACCCCCTATTAGGCTAAATATCTACCCTCGCGGCTAAGCGAGGGCAAAAAAATTCAAAACGGTATGTCCTCGTTGGTGTGGCTCTGCAACTCGGTCACCAGCGCCCGGACCCAGTTTAGTTCGGTGATCAGGGCGGCGAGCATGTCGACGGTGGGATGATCGGATGAGTCCCCGTTGACGATGCGGATAGCCTCGGCCACCAGGTGGCCTTGATGGTCGTCGTTGATCAACTCGTCGTCGTCGATCTCGGTTTCCCCGTAGAAGTCGGCGTAAATCATGATGCCCCCCAAGCGATCCAGCGGGGCTGGCACCCTGCCAGCCCCTTAACTAAAGTATAGCCTTTTTAAGGCTAAAATGCAAAGTTACAGCTATAAAATATCTTGTTCTTGTAGATGGTTACTAAGTTCGTAAGCAAGTGCCGTTATAGCCTCAAGCAGGCTATGGAGCTGATCCCAGGTGCGGCCCGTATCCTGGATACCGTTCTCCAGGCGCAGGGCAAGCACCTGGCAGAGCTCCGCGAGAGAGGCGATCCTGTTGGCTTGGTCTATTGCTGATTGCATAGCGATCCTCGGGCATGAAAGCCTCGGCGAACTTGCCGAGTGAGGATCATAAAAAAACCCCGCAAAGCGGGGTTTGAGGAGCGGCGGCCGAGCTTGGCCTCTGGTGTTTAGAGCCCCAATGCCTGGCGCATGGCGAGCTTGGCGTGCGCCTCGCCGCAGGCGTAGCCTTTGCGCCAGGTCAGATTGCCGAACTCCAGGGCGTTCCAGACCATGGCATTGGTCCAGTCAGGCGGAAAGGAAAAGACGAGATCCCCTTCCATTGTCACGAGGTCGACGGATGACTCAGACCGGTCGAGATTGGTCTCCCAGCGATCAAGGAACGATGACATTTTCAAACCCCCCGAGGTGAGCGGCCGAGGTGCCCCCCGGCCGGTGGATGAATTGAGCTAAGCGGCGAGATCCAGGGCGCCCCCCCGGCCGGCCGGCAAATGCCAGCAGGGGAGATCCGCCCCCAGCATGGAGCGCCAGCCCCAGGACCAAGGCCCGGACACGGGGAGCGG
>JAGVUH010000233.1 GCA_019136395.1 Gammaproteobacteria bacterium | reverse complement strand
GGAGCCGGGGGAGGTCTCGTAGTTGATGATGAAGTCCGGGTAGTCGCGGTAGCGCCGCTCGCCGCGCTCGGTGACGAACACCGGCAGCTTGAGCCGGGTGCCGAGCTCGATCAGCACCTCCTGGAAGGGCTTGCACTCCCCTTTGGGCGGCAGCACCGGCACCCGCACCGCGTCCACCGGGCCGGCGTACTCGGAGATCGGCCGGTCGAGCATGGACAGCACGTCGTGGCGCTCCAGGTAGGTCGTGTCTGGCAGCACCAGGTCGGCGAAGGCGACGGTCTCGGAGGCGAAGGTGTCGGCGACCACCAGGAAGGGGATCTTGTACTCGCCCTGCTCGTCCTTGGCCACCAGCATGTCGCGCACCGCTACGGTGTTCATCGACGAGTTCCAGGCCATGTTGGCCATGAACAGCAGCAGGGTGTCGATGCGGTAGGGGTCGCCGCGCCAGGCGTTGGTGATGACGTTGTGCATCAGGCCATGCACCGCCAGGGGGTGCTCCCAGGAGAAGGCCTTGTCGATGCGCAGCGGTTCGCCGGCCGCATCGACGAACAGGTCATCGGGCTTGGCCGGCCAGCCCAGGGGCATGCCGTCCAGGGGGGTGTCGGGCTGGACGCAGTCCGGCCCCTTGGGCGGCTTGGGACAGGGCGGGATCGGCCGCGGGAAGGGGGCGCGGTGGCGAAAGCCCCCCGGGCGGTCGATGGTGCCGAGGACGGTCATGAGGATACCCAGGGCGCGGATGGTCTGGAAGCCGTTGGAGTGCGCCGCCAGGCCGCGCATGGCGTGGAAGGCCACCGGGTTGCCGGTGACCGAGGCATGTTCATTGTCCCAGCAGTCGGTGTTGCCGGTGACCGAGGCATGTTCATTGTCCCAGCAGTCGGTCCAGGGGATGGGCAGCTCGATGCGCTGGTCGCGGGCGGTGACCCCCAGCTCGTGGGCCAGGCGGCGAATGGTCGCGGCGGGGATGCCGGTGAGGCCGGCGGCCCACTCGGGGGTGTAGTCCGCTACCCGGTCCATGAGCAACTGGAAGGCGGGCTTGACCGGGGTGCCGTCCTCCAGGGTGTAGCTGCCCAACAGGCGCGGCTCGACCCCGGGGGTGTGGGTGCCGACGGCGCCGATCTCCGGGTCCCACCACAGCTTGTTCTCCGGATCGAAGCAGCCCTCCTCGTAATGCATGGCGAAGCGGCTGAACAGGCCGTGGTCGTCGCGGCTGGGGTCATCGACCACCAGCTCGGCGGCGTTGGTGTACTGGATGAGAAAGTCGCGGTCGTAGAGGCCGAGGGTGAGGATCTCGTGGATCAGCGCCAGCAGCAGGGCGCCGTCGGTGCCGGGCTTGATCGGCACCCACTCGTCCGCCACCGCCGAGTAGCCGGTGCGGATGGGGTTGATGGAGATGAAGCGCCCGCCCTTGCGCTTGAACTGGCTGATGGCAATCTTCAGCGGGTTGGAGTGATGGTCCTCGGCGGTGCCGATCATGACGAACAGCTTGGCCCGCTCCAGGTCCGGCCCGCCGAACTCCCAGAAGGAGCCGCCAATGGTGTAGATCAGCCCCGCCGCCAGATTGACGGAGCAGAAGCCCCCATGGGCGGCGTAGTTGGGGGTGCCAAACTGCTTGGCAAACAGGCCAGTCAGGGCCTGCATCTGGTCGCGCCCGGTGAACAGGGCGAATTGCTTGGGGTCGGTGGCGCGCAGGCGGGCCAGGCGCTCGGTGAGGAGTTGGAAGGCCTCCTCCCAGGTGATGACCTCGAAGTCGGAGGTCCCCCGCTCGGCCCCGGGCCGGCGGCGCAGGGGCTGGGTGAGGCGGGCCGGGGAGTACTGCTTCATGATCCCCGAGGAACCCTTGGCGCAGATCACGCCCTGATTCAGGGGGTGATTGGGGTTGCCCTCGATGTAGCGCACCTCCCCGTCGCGTAGATGGACGCGGATGCCGCAGCGGCAGGCGCACATGTAACAGGTGGTCTCCTTGACCTCGCTACGGCCGAGGGCGCGATCGGGGATGGGTTCCTGCATGGGGGGACCTGCTGGGCTAGGGCTGGGAGGGTGGTACCCTCCACGGGAGTGGGCCTGAGGAAGGCTGGATTCTAATATTACCGATTACTGATAGGCAATTAGGCATGAGGAAGATTATTCCTAAATTGCTCGTTTTCCTGATTTATCTCAACAACTAAAAAATTGACCAAGGACGGTAACCACGCATCGCAGCCGAGTGCGGGAACCCGCTGACCGCCCGGGCTCAAGCCTCCGCGAACTGACTGGGGTCGCCCTTGCCGACCCGGATCAGGACCGGGGTCTCGCCGCTCATGTCGACCATGGTGGTGGGCTCGAAGCCGCAGAAGCCGCCGTCGATGATCAGGTCCACCTGGGAGCCGATCAGGTCGCGCATCTCGTAGGGGTCGGTGAGGGGCAGGTCGTCACCGGGGAGGATGAGGGTGGTGCTGAGGATGGGCTGGTCCAGGGTGCCCAGCAGTTCGCGACAGATGGGGTTGTCGGGCACACGTATACCGATGGTCTTGCGCCGGGGGTGCATGAGACGCCGCGGCACCTCCCGGGTACCCTCGAAGATGAAGGTGTAGGCCCCCGGGGTGAGGGACTTGAGCAGCCGGAAGCCCTGATTATCGATCTTGGCGTAGGTGGTGATCTCGGACAGATCGCGGCAGACCAGGGTGAAGTTGTGCTTCTCGTCCAGCTTGCGCAGGCGGCGGATGCGCTCCATGGCCTCCTTGGCGCCGATCTGGCACCCCAGGGCATAGGAAGAGTCGGTGGGATAGACAATGACGCCCCCGTCCAGGAGGATGTCCACGGCGCGACGGATCAGCCGCGGCTGGGGGTTGTCGGGATGGATGTCGAAGAATTGCGCCACGGTACTCGCCGTCCGTCGTCAGGTTTGGCCTAAGATTGGGCCTACCAGTCCGCCCAAATGGGGATGCAGCTTGCCGGAAGCTTCGGCAGGCGGCCTAGTTCCAGGTAGGGATGCTCGGGGCCGTGATAGTCGCTGCCAGCGGAGGCCAGCAGGCCATGCTCCTGGGCGCGCTGAGCGAAGACGCAGGCCTCGTCGCGGCTGTGGCTGCCGGAGACCACCTCGAGGGCGACGCCTCCCAGTTCGCGGAATTCGCCGATCAGCTTACGCATCTTGAAGCCGGTGAAGCCATAGCGGGCGGGGTGGGCGATGACCGCCTGGCCACCCGCGGCAAGGATCCAATCCAGGGCCTCCTCCAGGCTGGCCCAGTCGCCGCTGACGTGACCGGGTTTACCCTGGACCAGGTAGTGCTTAAAGACGTCGCGGACGGTCGGGGCATAGCCGCGCCGCACCAGAAAGCGGGCGAAGTGGGTGCGGCCGACGAAGCGCTCGTCGCCGGACAGGGCCAAGGCACCGGCGTAGGCCCCCTCGATGCCCTTGGCCGCCAGGCGCCGGCCGATCTCCTGGGCCCGCCAGCCCCGAAAGTCGCGCAGGCGCAGCAGGCCGGCGGCCAGTGCCGGGGCCGCGGGGTTGATCCCCAGGCCGAGGATGTGAATAGTCCGCCCGCCCCAGGAGACGGAGATCTCGACGCCAGGGACCAGCGTCAGCCCCAACTCCGCCGCGGCGGTGCCGGCCTCCGCCAGCCCATCCAGGGTGTCGTGATCGGTGAGGGCCAGGACCTTGATCCCCACCGCGGCGGCGCGCGCCACCAGGTCCGCGGGCCGCAGGGTGCCATCGGAGGCGGTGGAATGGGTGTGGAGGTCATGCAGGCTGTTCACCAGGGGAATAGTACTCTAACTATTGTGAGGGGTCGCGACGCACCACCGCGGGTGATCAACTTCACAGGTTGTGTCTTCCGTCTCTTTGCCATGAGGAGTCGCGCCACCTCTTTGCAAAACAAAAGTTTGCGTCATGGCTCTCCCGCAAAACCTCATGAGGGGCTCACCAGACTGCCAGTGCCAGACTGCCAGTGATGGCTGTGACGGCAGGTGACTTTCACGAGTTTGAACGTTAACGACGGCCTCTCCCTGCCCAAAATGGTGTGTAATAGACCAATGTTCGCGGCCAGGGCACCAAAGGGCCCCTTCCCTTTCCCACGGCAGGTCGCTACCCAGCACAGGACGCCGATGAAACTACTGCTCGACTTCTTTCCCATCCTGCTCTTTTTCATTGCCTACAAGCTGGCGGGCATTTATGTCGCCACTGGCGTGGCCATCGCCGCCGCCGCAATGCAGGTCGGCTGGGTCTGGTGGCGCAGCCGGAAGGTCGAGAAGATGCACCTCGCCACCCTGGGCTTGCTGGTGGTCTTTGGTGGCATGACCCTGGCCCTGCAGGACCCGATCTTCGTCATGTGGAAGCCGACCCTGGTCAACTGGCTGTTCGCCCTGGTCTTTCTTGGCAGCCATTTCATCGGTGACCGGACGCTGATCGAGCGCACCATGTCCCACGCCATCGACCTGCCCCCCGCCATCTGGCCGCGGCTCAATTTGCTGTGGGTGGGTTTCTTTTTTCTCTCCGGGGCCGCCAATCTCTACGTGGTCTACGACTTCAGTGGCTTCTACAGTGCCCAACAGGCCCTGCTAGCGGCGACCGGGGTCGCGGAAATCGATCTGACCACCTGCGCCGAGCAGTTCACCGGTGCCCTGCTCGCCCAATGCCAGGATACCCAGGCGGCTGAGGAGATTTGGGTCAATTTCAAACTCTTCGGCCTGCTGGGACTGACCATCGTCTTCATCATTGCCCAAGGGTTGTACCTGGCCCGGCACATCCGTTCGTCAGAATCAGAAGAGGTCACGGAGGCCTGACACCATGCTCTATGCCATCATCGCCACCGACCAGCCCCACAGCCTGCCGCTGCGCCTCTCCGTGCGCCCCGCCCATCTGGAGCGGCTGCGGGCCCTACAGGATGAAGGCCGGCTCATCATGGCCGGTCCCCATCCGGCCATCGACTGCGAGGACCCGGGCGAGGCGGGCTTCAGCGGCTCGCTGATCGTCGCCGAGTTCCCCGACCTGGCCGCGGCCCAGGCCTGGGCGGACGCGGACCCTTATGTCCAGGCGGGGGTCTTCGTTCAGGTCACGGTCAAACCCTTCCGTAAGGTCCTGCCGGCCTGAGCCGGTGCGTAAATGACGGCGGATCCAGACGGATCCCTGCCGCTCACCTCTACTTCCTTTCCATCACCGCTTCAAGGAGCCCTGAGAACCGCATGAACAAGCGCCTGTTGACCATTGCCTGCCTGACCGCCCTCCTGTCTTTCAACGCCCTGGCCGCCGAGGAAGCCAAGACCCCGGCCGCGCCCGCGGCCCCCGCCGCGGACCCGGCGGAGCCACCGGACACCACCACCATCGCCACCGTTAACGACCAGCAGTTCCCCCTCGGGCTCTTCCGTCTCTTCTACGGGGAGCGCCTGCGCGCCGCCCGGGCCGAGAATACCCCCGAGTTCCAGAACCTGGCGTTTAACGAATTCATCAACATCGTCGTCACCGCCCAGGACGCCAAGGCCAAGGGTCTCGACAAGAAGCCGGAACTTGGCTACGCCCTGGAGTTGCAGAAGATGCAACTCCTCTCCCGCCTGGCCCTGGAGGAGACGGCCGCCGGCGTCAAACCCAGCGAGGAAGAGATCAAGAAGGTTTATGACGAGCAGGTGGCCAAGCTCGATCGTCAGGAGTACAAGGCCCGCCATATCCTGGTAAAGGAGGAGGAAGAGGCCAAGAAGCTGATTAAGGAACTGGAAAAGGGCAAGGAATTCATTGAGTTGGCCAAGGCCCACTCCGACGGCCCCACCGGCAAGAACGGCGGCGACCTGGGCTGGTTCGATCCCGAGCAGATGGTCCCGGCCTTCGCCGAGGTGGTGGTGACGCTCAAGCCCGGCAACTACACCAAGACCCCGGTCCAGACCCAGTTCGGCTGGCACGTCATCCTGTTGGAAGACACCCGTAAGATGGAACCGCCCAGCCTGGACAGCGTTAAGCCCGAGATCGTCGCCGCCCTGCAGCGTGAGGCCCTCACCCAGTACGTCGGCAGCCTCCAGGAAAAGGCCAAGGTCGATCTCAACCCCGATCTGATCAAGCAGACCGCGCCCCCCGCCCTGCCCGGCGGTGACCAGGGTGAGGTCAAGGCCGAGCCAAAAGCCGAGGCCAAGCCCGCGGCCAAGTAGTCCCTCTGGGCACACCCCACGCATCGGGGTTCCCGCTGCGGGGGACTCTCCGCTCGCGGGGAGCCCGGCTCCTGTCAGCGCCACAGGACACCACGCGAGCCCTCTGCGCTTCAGCCATCGGGGATTTCCCGGCTATTTAACCTCAGGCCCCGGGCTTGACGAGATAGTCGAAGCGGTAGAGGGCCAACAGGGTGATGATCACCCCGATCAGAAACCAGTCCGGTCCCACCAGCCAGAGGACGAAGGGAATCGTCAGCAGGAACATCCTGCTACCGCGGTTATACTGCCCCGCGGCACGGTTGAGGGTGATGGCGATCTCATCCTCGGCCACCCCCTGAAAATGCTTGGCGGGCAGAATGACAAGGAAGCCCGCGTGGTTGTAAAAACGCAGGGCGATGACGAAGCGCAGGAAGGCGCTGAAGAAGACCACTGCCAGCATCAGCAGCTTGAGCCGGGCCAGGTCGCCGCCGGACGGTACCAGGCTCAGGGCCTGGGACAGATTAGCCAGATTGAGCCCCTGAAAGGAGGCGGCCACCAGGCCCAGGCCGATCACGATGGTGGTGGAGGCAAAGACCGAGGCGGTCATCACCCAGTTACGCAGGGTCTGGATCGCCAGAATATCCCCATTGCGCTCCCGCACCGCTTCGACCCAGGCGCGACGCAACCGGTCGGCGCGCCCCCGGCTGGTGCGCTCCGGGTGGCGGCGGTAGATCCAGCCCAGGCGCCAGTGGTAGAGAATAAGCAGACTGAAACCCACCACGTCCCCGAGCAGGTTCCAGAACGAGGCGCTGAGGTAGGCGGCGGAGAAGTTAAAGGGCATGACCAATCCACGAGCAGAAACGGAATGGCGATAATGATTTCGCCGATGCCCCACAGTATACCGAATGGGAGCCTGGGACCTTGGCAGCCGGCCAGTATCACGCCACGGGATGGCTGGCCCCGACACAGCCCCTGGCGCCTGTGCGTTGCCCCCATGCTGGACCTAAGTACACGCCACGCTAGATATTTTCATCGTCTGATCAGCCGCCACGCCCGCCTCTACACCGAGATGGTGACCACCGGGGCCCTCCTCCACGGTGACCGGGCGCGACACCTGGACTTCCATCCCGCCGAGCACCCCCTGGCCCTGCAACTGGGGGGCAGCGACCCGGCCCAGATGGCGGCCTGCGCCAGACTGGGCGCGGACTGGGGCTACGACGAGATCAACATCAACGTCGGCTGCCCCTCCGACCGGGTCCAGAACGGTCGCTTCGGCGCCTGCCTGATGGCGGAGCCGGAACTGGTGGCGGAATGCGTCGCGGCCATGAAGGCGGCCGTCCCCCTCCCGGTGACGGTCAAGACCCGCTTGGGCATCGATGACCGCGATAGCTACGCGGAACTCCATGCCTTCACCGCAGCCCTGGTTGCCGCCGGGGTCGATGCCCTCATCGTCCACGCCCGCAAGGCCTGGCTCAAGGGCCTCAGCCCCAAGGAGAACCGCGACATCCCCCCGCTGCGCCCGGACTGGGTGCTCCGGCTCAAGGCCGACTTCCCTGCCCTGCCCATGGTCATCAATGGCGGTATCCTCGACCTAGACCAAGCCGGTCCTCTCCTTGACCACCTGGAGGGGGTCATGATCGGGCGCGGCGTTTATCAGAACCCCTGGCTCCTGGCCCGGGTGGACCGGGACCTCTTCGGCGATCCCCGGCCCCTCCCTGAGCGACACCAAGTCCTGGAGGCCCTGATCCCCTACCTGGAGGAGCGGCTGGCCGCCGGGGTGCCCCTCCAGGCCATGACCCGCCATATCCTCGACCTTTTTCAGGGTCAGCCCGGGGCCAAGCGCTGGCGACGCACCCTGAGCGAGAACGTCCACCGCCCGGGGGCCGGAATCGATCTTCTAGCGCGGGCCATGCCGCCCCGTCCGGGGGCTGTGGACCCAACCCCCGTCAGCTTCGGCTCCAGCACCATCGCCTAAGGCTGGAAGAGTCTGCCGGCTTCTTGCACGCCAGAATCGCCTGAAAATTTCCCCATGGACTGGCTGTCCCTGACCCTGTTCTGCGCCTTCTGTCTCGCGACCGCGGACGCCATGACCAAGGCCTGGCTGGGCGGCTACTCGGCCCGGGAACTGGTCCTCATCCGTCTCGGCCTCACCGGTCTGCTGCTGCTGCCCTGGCTGCCTGACCTCGAGCTAGTGAATCGCCAGCCCGCCGCCTTCTGGTATTGGGTGATGGCCATGCTGCCGATTGAAGTGGCGGCGACGTTGATCTACATGCGTGCCATCCGCGACCACCCTCTCGCCCTCACCCTGCCCTATCTAGCCTTCACCCCGGTCTTCGTCATCCTCACCGGCTACCTGCTGCTCGGCGAAATCATCAGTTGGCGCGGCGGGCTGGGAATCCTGCTGGTGGTCGCCGGCGCCTGGCTGCTGAACCTCAGGCCCGAACCGCGCCGCGGCGGCGCCTGGTGTGCCTGGGTCCGCCCCCTGGCCGCCATCCTCGACCATCCCGGCTCCCGCGCCATGCTGCTGGTTGCCTTTCTCTACAGCCTGACCGCGGTGATGGGCAAAGGGGCCATGCGCCACCTGCCGCCGGAGACCTTCGGTGCCTTCTATTTCGTCCTGCTGGGGCTGGTCTCCCTGACGCTCTTCGCCTCGCCCGCGCCGTGCACCCTGACCAGGCTCGGGCGCCGAACCTGGGCGGTACTGGCCGTGGCCGGCACCAACGCCCTGATGGTCTACACCCATTTCCTTGCCCTGGCGCGGGTGGAGGTGGCCTACATGATTGCCGTCAAACGCACCAGCCTGCTCTTTGGCATCCTCTATGGCGCCCTCTGGTTTCACGAAGCAGGCCTGGGGCGTCATCTGGCCGCCGGCGGCCTGATGCTGGGAGGCATCTATTTCATTCTGTTCTAAAGGTTAGGAAACCAGGGTTAGTGAGAGAGGGTTAGTAATATCCGCCATAAACGCCAGCAAGTGACCCTATCGCCCAGGATGCCCCTCTCCCCAACCCTTCTCCCACGTTGGGGAGAGGGGCAAAGCGTGCCAGTTGTTGCATGGTTTCTCAGTGAGCCAGTGCTTGGCACCCGCTTTCATAACTAGGGGGTGGCGAGACTGTCCCCGGAATGCCAATGGCCTGGAGGGTGCATGCCCTGGGGGCATCGGGCCCATGAATGTTTTAACATCCCACCCAGTGAAGCATTTCAGGACTTGACTCATGAACGATGGCGGGGGGCTGCTGGTCCAGCGGGGTAAGGTGGCGCGTCGGCGTGGCACCGGGGCGCCGGTGAGCCCATGAAGGCTTTCAAGGCCATGAAGGCTATGATTCTGGCCGCGGGCCGGGGGGAGCGCATGCGGCCCCTGACGGACCATACCCCCAAACCGCTGCTGGCGGCCGGGGGCAAGCCGCTGATCGTCCATCACCTGGAGCGCCTGGCCCGGGCCGGTTTTCGCGATCTGGTGATCAATCACGCCCACTTGGGGGAGCGCATCGCCGCCGCCCTGGGTGACGGCTCCCGCTGGGGGGTCCGGATCGCCTACTCCCCCGAGGGCACGGCTCTGGAGACAGGCGGGGGGATCTTCCGTGCCCTGCCCCTGCTGGGTCCGGAGCCCTTTCTGGTGGTCAACGGTGACGTCTGGACCGACCTGGATTTCGCGCCGCTCGCCCTGCCAGCGGGCAGGCTGGCGCATCTGATCCTGGTCGACAACCCCCCCCATCATCCGCGGGGAGACTTCCACCTGGCCGGGGGCCTGGTGCGCGCCGAGCCCCCGCTTGTAGCTCAACCCCAACATGCGGATGGGCGGCCGGCTTCACCCCCACCGCCGGGGCTGACGGATGCCCCTCTTCATCGCCCGGGTCATCGGCGGCCTCCAGCCATCTCGCCAGCGGCGCATGACGGCGGCCTGGCTCATGACCTCCAACCGGAATCCGGACGGCGTCTGACCTTCAGCGGCATCGGCATCTACCACCCCGACCTCTTCCGGGACTGCCAGCCCGGAGCTTTTCCCCTCGCCCCCCTCCTGCGCGCCGCCATGGCTCAGGCGCGGGTAACGGGGGAGCACTACTCCGGTCTGTGGCTGGACATCGGTACCCCCCAACGGCTGGCCGACCTGGATGCCTTGCTTCGGCAGCGAGAGCGGAAAGGGGGCTTGAAGGCTGAGCGAAAACAGGTGCGTCATGGGCCAAGAGATCGGCACCCCTGACTTCACTACGGACGACCTGGCGGAGTTTCGCCACCGCCTGGAGCAGGAGACCCGCCTGCTGGCCTCCTGGCTGGCGGCCGGCGCCCTGCCGGCCGGCCCCAAGGTCGGCGGTTTCGAACTCGAGGCCTGGCTGGTGGGACCCGACCTGCGGCCCCTGCCCTGTGCCCCGGACCTCCTGGCGCGCCTCGCCGACCCCCTGGTGGTGCCCGAACTGGCCACCTTCAATCTGGAGTTCAACGGCACCCCGCAGATACTGGCCGGCAAGGCCCTGGGCACCATGGCGGCGGAGCTGGACAGGACCTGGGGGCACGCCCAGACCGTCGCTGGGGGACTCGGGGCCCGGTTGGCCATGGTCGGCATCCTGCCCACGGTGCGACCGGAGGACCTGATCCTCGACCACATGACCCCGCGCAACCGCTATCGCATCCTCAACGCCCAGTTGGGCGCCCTGCGGGGCCACCAGCCCCTGCGGCTCGACATCCAGGGCCGTGACCGCCTGGTCCTGACCCGCGAGGACGTGATGGCCGAAGCTGCCACCACCTCCTTTCAGATCCACCTGCGCGTGCCCCCCCAGGAGGCCGCCCGGGTCTACAACCTCTCCAAGCTCCTCTCCGCCCCCCTGGTGGCGGTCGGCGCCAATTCGCCCTACCTCTTTGGCCAGGACCTGTGGCGGGAGACCCGTATCCCCCTCTTCGAGCAGACCTGCGCCATGGGCGAGTCCGGCCTGCGGGAACGGGTCAGCTTCGGGCTGGGGTACGTCAAGGCGTCCATCCTGGAGTGCTTCGCGGCCAATCTGGTCGCGTATCCCGTGATCCTGCCCGAACTCCATGACGAGCCACCAGAGCGCCTCGCGCACCTGCGGCTGCACAATGGCACCATCTGGCGCTGGAACCGGCCCTTGATCGGTTTCGACCCCGATGGCGCCCCCCACCTGCGCATTGAACAACGGGTGGTGCCAGCGGGACCGACGGTGCCGGACCTCATCGCCACCGCCGCCCTCTATTTCGGCGCCATCCAGGACCTGCTGGGAGAAGCGGAACCGTCCGGGGCCCTGATCCCCTTCGCCGTCGCCCAAGGCAACTTCTACGCCGCCGCGCGCCTGGGGCTGGAGGCCGAGCTGAGCTGGCTGGACGGACGCACCGCCACGGCACGGACCATCCTCACCCAGGACCTGCTCCCCCGTGCCCACCGCGGCTTGCGGGACCTGGGCATCGACGACGATGAAATCGACACCTGGCTGGGCATCATCGCCGCCCGTTTACGCGCCGGCCGGACCGGCGCCGACTGGCAACGCGCCTGGGTGGAGCGGCATCCAGACCAGGACATGGCCGGACTGCTCCAGGCCTATCTGGACCAGCAGCAAAGCGGCCGGCCGCTGCATGAATGGTCCCTTTGATGCCCAGTGCTGAGAACTGAAGCATTACCATCCTGATCATTATCTTGTTGATCAATACCATGCTCAATGAACTTCATGCCCTGCCCGAAGGCATCCTAGACCGGGATACCCGCGGTCTCCAGGACCTGCTGGGCGGGCCGACCCTGATCCACCTGCCCGGCGACCGCCAGCCCGCCCTGTTCCTCTCCGTGCTGCTACACGGCAACGAGACCGTGGGCTGGGAGGCCCTGCGCGGCCTGCTCCAGCACCGCCTGGCGCGCTTTGGGGAACTACGGCTGCCACGGGCCCTGAGCATCTTCATCGGCAACGTCGCCGCCGCGGCGGCGGGGGTCCGTCACCTCCCCGAACAGCCGGATTACAACCGCGTCTGGCCGGGCAGTGAACTGGCCCCCACCCCCGAGCATGACCTGATGCATCAGGTCACCGCCATCCTGCGGACCCGGGGCCTGTTCGCCAGCCTGGACATCCACAACAACACCGGGCTCAACCCCCACTACGCCGGGGTCAACCGCCTCGACCATCAGACCCTGCACCTGGCCACCCTCTTCAGCCGCACCCTCATGTACTTCCGTCGCCCGAAGGGCATTCAGGCCATGGCCATGGGCGAGTTCTGCCCGGCGGTGACCCTGGAGTGCGGCAAGGTCGGGGACCGGCA
>JAGVUH010000119.1 GCA_019136395.1 Gammaproteobacteria bacterium | reverse complement strand
CCCCTTGCAGGGCCCACCCTCCCGATCCAGCCAACGCGGCCCCACCCCCAGCCTTTCGGATCAGCCAGCCATGCCCGTCGAGCACCGCCCCCTGCCCGAGCTCATCGCCCACCTGGAGGATCTCCCCGAACCCCATATCCTCTGTGGCCGGGACTATCGCATCCTGGCCGCTAACGCCAGTTATCGCCAGCGTTGCGGGGGGGGCCAGGTGATCGGCCAGCCCTGCTACGCCGTCTCCCACCGCTACGAGGTCCCCTGCGATCAGGCCGGGGAGTCCTGTCCCCTGGCGGCCAGCCTCGAGTCCCGCCAGCGGGAACGGGTGCTACACCTGCACCACACGCCCCATGGTGAGGAGTACGTCAATATCGAGCTCACCCCGGTCCTGGATACGGCGGGGGAGATTCTCTGCTTCGTGGAAAAGATGGAGCGCCTGCGGGTCGCCCGGGACGAGACCGGGCGCCACGCCCTCATCGGTCGCTCCCCCGCCTTCCGGCGCATGCTGGAACTGGTGGCCCGGGTGGCCCCCTCCGAGGCCAGCGTCCTGTTGCTGGGGGAGTCCGGCACCGGCAAGGAACTGGTGGCCCATGCCGTCCACGAGGCCAGTCGCCGCGCCGACGCCCCCTTCGTCGCCGTCGACTGTTCCGGGCTCACCGAGACCCTCTTCGAGAGCGAGCTCTTCGGTCACGAGCGCGGGGCCTTCACCGGCGCCATCGCCCGCAAGACCGGCCTGGTGGAGGCGGCCGCCGGCGGCACCCTCTTCCTCGACGAGGTCGGTGACATCCCCTTGGGTATCCAGGTCAAACTGCTGCGGCTGCTCGAAACCGGGGCTTATCGCCGGGTGGGCTCCAGCGAACCGCGGCGCGCCGATATTCGCCTGGTCTCCGCCACGCATCGCCCTCTGGAAAGGATGGTGCGCGATGGCCTTTTTCGGCAGGACCTCTATTACCGCATCAACACCTTCCCCATCGCCGTGCCGCCCCTGCGGGAACGCCGCGAAGACCTGCCCCTGCTGATCGAGGCCCTGCTCCAACGGATCAGCCCGGAGCGCCTGCTGCATCTCGCCCCCACCGCCCTGCGGCAACTCAGCCACTACCCCTTCCCCGGTAATGTGCGGGAGTTGCGCAACATCCTCGAACGGGCCAGCCTGCTTTGCGATGGGGATCTCATACATCCGCGACATCTCAGTCTGGAAACCTTCAGGGCAGCGAACGCCGATGGACGACAACCGGTCCACCCGCTCGATGCCGGCCCAGGGGGTGGGCCATCCTTGGTCCCGCGCGCCACCTCCGGACTTGACGCCCCCTTAGCCCCCCTGAGCGCCCCAGAAATACCCGCCGGGAGTTCTCCCGAGACCCGGCCGGACCCTCTCAAACTCGATGGGACACGCGACCAGGCCCTGCGCCTGGCCCTGCGGGAACATCAGGGCAATCGCCGCGAGCTCGCCCGTAAGCTGGGAATCAGCGAGCGTACCCTTTACCGGCGGCTGCGGGGACTGGGCTAAGGCCTGATCTACCTGTGCGTCTCCGCCGCGTCGTCGCCGCGCTCGATATCGAAGACTGTGCTCACACCTGATCTCCCTGTGCCCAGATGTCGCTTTCCGGCGCCAGGCGATTCGCGGCGATAACCCCCGACTGACCGGGCAAGGTCAAACCGCGGGTCAAGGCGGAGGTGACAAGTGGCTGTTTCATGATGTGGGCTCTCTCTGAGCAGGGGGGCTGGTCAACCCCTCCGTGACGCCGTCCTCTGGCCACGATCGCCGATGCTCCTGCTACACTTAAATCAAGTGATCACTGGCAACGGCTCAGGCCCCTTGGGAGGAGGGAAATTGATTTTTCTCATACCCATCGGGAATTCTCCTGACCTGGCTCAAGTAAAGCCAAGATGTCCCATCCAGCTAATCGACGATTGACTAATATAAGCGCCGCCTAATGTTACCGGGAGGCTCACACGATGGATGACACCCTGAAACGGCTGCTGGATGCGGAGATGCGCGCCGAGCGCCTGGCCCAGGAGGCCGAGGAGGAGGCGGAGCGCCTGGTCCAGGCGGCCATCGCCGAGGCCAAGGCCAATGAAGAGCGCTTCCGGGCCCGTATCCCGGACCTGCACCGGGGCTTCATCCAGAAATCCGAAGAGCGCGCCGAGCAGACCATCGCCGAGCTCAAGCGGCGCTATGACGAGCGCCACGTCCAGCTCCGCAACCTGGCGGAGGAGCGGGAGGAGGACGCCCTGGTGGCGGCCTTCGATGTCCTGCTGACGGCTGACTGAGGACCGGAATTACGTCAGAGGACGAAACCCCAGGTCAGCCATCAGCATTTGAGCGGCTATCACGCTTCAGGCGACGGATGATTCCCAGATCATGAAGTTCGCGGCAAGTCAGGCCTATTTGCATACCCGGGTGTCGGCCATGGCGACCCGGCTGTTCAAACCCGACACCCTCGCTCTCTTGGCGCAGCGGCGCGCCGAGGAACTGGCGGCGGAATATGACCTGACCGCGGCCCTGGAGAGCCAGTTGCCGGTGAAGGCCCGGAGCCGGGCGGTGGAGCAGGCCCTGATCAACACCCTCCTCGCCGAGTTGCGCATCCTCATCCGGCCCATGGAGGCCCCGGAGCGGACCCTGATCCTGGACTGGGGGCGCCACTATGCCCTGGCCAACCTTAAGACCCTGATCCGGGGCAAGCTCCACGACCTGGACCGCAAGGTCATCGCCGACAACCTCTACGAACTACCCCACAACCTGCGCCTGCCCATGCAGGATAGCCTCTTCCAGGCCGAGAACGTGCTTGAGTTGCTGCGTCAGCTCGAGGGCGGCCCCTACAGCTTCATCGCCCGCCAGGCGCGGGTGGTCTTCGAGCGCAAGCAGGAACCCTTTGCCCTGGAGGCGGCCATCGACCAGCGTTATCTGACCGGACTGGTCCGCGACATGGCCCCCTTCACCGATCGGCATTGTCCCTGCCTGCGCCGTCTCATCGGCGCCTTGCTCGACCGACTCGCCATCCTCTGGCTGCTGCGCTTCCGGTTCTCCTACCAATTGTCTTCCAGTGAGACCTTCTTCCAGTTGGTGCCCTCCGTGCGGCGCTTGCACCGCGAGCGGCTGTTGGCCCTGGTCAATCTCGACTCTTTCGCCGCCGTGCTCGCGGCCCTGCCCCCACCCTTCCAGGTCCTGCTGGCGGAGAGCCGCGATCTCATGGACGTGCAGCGACGTCTCAACGCCTACCTCCGTGGCGAGGCCCTGGATGTCATCCACGAGGGCCAGACCGGCGTGGCCCGGGCCCTGGCCTACCTCATCCTGCGGGAGCAGGACCTCATGGCCCTCTTCTCCCTCATCCAGGGACGGTTGCTGGAGTTGCCCGCCGAGGTGATCAAGGTGGCCATCGAAACCTCATCCGCCCGTTGTCGCCTCAGCGAGCGACAGGCAGCATGAATCATGTCGCCACCGGTGCCGTCCCTGCCCGAATCCTCCACCCGTAGGTGATGCCGGATGTTGCGTCCAACCCCGATGAAGCATGTCCGCCTCCTCGTCATCGATGAGGACCTGCCCCGGGCCTCCCTGACCCTGGCGGAACTGGCCAGCTTTCACGCCGACGACCGGCCACCGGAAGAGGATGGCTTCGCGGGCCAACCGAGCGGCGCCTATCGCGACATCTGGCGCCAGGCCAGCTCCCGGTTGGAAAAGATCACCCGCCTGATCCCCCTCCCCCCGGAGGAGCGGACCCCGAGTCCGCGCGTCATCCCCGAGGAGGAGCTCACCGCAACCAACAACTGGCTGGGTAGCCTCTGGGAGACCTGTTCCCGCTACGAGGAGGAATTCCGCGCCATCGACGATGAGGAGCGCCTGATCCGGGAGCAGCAATCGGCCCTGAGCAACTTCGAAGGCCTGGGCATCGACCTGGGAATGTTGCGCAGCAAGACCCGCTTCCTGGATTTCTACGTCGGCCTGGTGCCCTACGCCAACGTGCGCCAGCTCGAAGGCGCGGTTGGTCTGGCGGATCACCTGCTCTTCCAGTACATGGTCACCGGGGACGATGCCCATGTGGTCATCGTTGGTCCCAGCGGCGCCAAGGAGGCCCAACTCGAGTCCGTACTGCGCAGTGCCGGCTTCCGCCCGCTGCCGATTCCCCCGGAACTGGATCATGAGCCCCAGGTGATGCGGGCCGAGTTGGCCCGCCGCCGCGAGGGCGCCGCCGCCCAGCGCGAGGCCCTGCACCAGCGGCTGCGCGACTGGTCCACCGCTCTCACCGGGCAACTGACCAGCAGCCGCGAGGTGCTGCGCCTGGCGGAGCCCCTGGTGCAACTGGACTCCGCCATCCGCGGCGTCGGCCCCCTGGCCCGCCTGGCCGGCTGGGTCCCGGCCGCGGCGGTCCCGGCCCTGGAGGCGCGGCTGCGCCAGACCCTGAGCCTGCCCTTCGACCTCAGCAGCCGCGACCCCCGCCCTGACGAGCGCCCGCTGGTGCCGACCATCTCGACCCGTAACCGGCTCCTGGCACCCTTCGCCATGCTCGTCCAGCAGTACGGCATCCCCCGCTATGGCGAGATCGACCCCACCCCGCTCTTCGCCGCCAGCTTCCTGCTCATGTTCGGCACCATGTTCGGGGATGTCGGCCAGGGCGCGGTCATCGCCGGCCTGGCCTGGTACTTCCGCGCCCGGCTGGGCCGCTTCTACCTCTTCGGCGTCCTGGCCGGGGTCTCGTCGATCGCCTTCGGCTTCCTCTTCGGCAGTGTCTTCGGCTTCGAGCATTGGCTGCCGGCCCTGTGGATGCCACCATTGCACGACCCCCTGTTGATGTTGTCCCTGGCCCTGGGCTGGGGGGTCTTCTTCATCACCATGGCCTGCATCCTCGCCACCTACAATCGCCTGGTGATCGGCAACTGGGCTGGGGCCCTCTTCGGCCAGCATGGGCTGGTCAATCTGATCTTCTACCTGGCCCTGGCCTGGGGTGGCTTCAACCTGAGCCAGGGCGAGGCGTTCGGCCAGGGACCCCTCCTGCTCGTCGTCCTGTCCCTGGGCGTCCTGGCCTGGCATGGCTGGGGCCACCTGGAGGCCCCGGTAGGGGAAAAGGTCCTGGTGGTCTTCATCGAGACCCTGGAGACGATCGTCGGCTATATCTCCAACACCCTCTCGTTTCTGCGCGTGGCGGCCTTCAGCCTCAACCATGCCGCGCTGGCCCTGGCCATCTTCACCCTCGCCGAGATGATGGGGCCCGTCGGCCATGGCCTGACCCTGATCCTGGGCAATGTCTTCATGATCGTCCTCGAAGGAGGCATCGTGATGATCCAGGTGCTGCGCCTGGAGTTCTACGAGGGCTTCGCCCGCTACTTCGCTGGTGACGGTCATGCCTTCAATCCGCTGCGGCTCGGGCCACCCCGTGAACGGGAGTCTTTGCCATGACGGCCCGGACTCTCTCCCTATCCCTGTCCCCTTTTCACTCGTCCAAGCATTAGGAGTCCACCATGTACTGGCTCGTCGCCCTCATGTCCTTCGCGATCCTGGCACTCATCCTGGGCGGCCTGATCCTGGAAGTGCGCCCCGCCCTCGCCAGCCGCATCCGGCCTTGGTACCGGCCCGCCATGAGCACCCAGCTTTTGACCTTCCTGGGCGCCCAGCTTGGGCTGCTGGTGCTGGGGATCAACGACGCCTTCGCCCAGGCGGCGGAGGCGACCACGGTGGTCAATGAGATCTCCACCGGCATGGGCCTGGCCATCATCGGTGTTGGCATCCCCACCGGCCTCTCCACCATCGGCGCCGGCATTGCGGTAGGCCCCATCGGCGCGGCCTCCCTGGCGGCGATCACCGAGAAGCCCGAGAACCTGGGCCGCACCCTGATCTACCTGGGCCTGGCGGAGGGTATCGCCATCTACGGCCTGGTGGTCAGCATCCTGCTCCTCAATAAGATCTGACCGAGGAGTGGGGCCAGTGGCCAGCGAGACCTCCCGGGGCCCCGACGCGGGCCCGGACCAGGAGGCGGGCGCCGTTCCCCGCCGGGTTGCCGGCCTGGGCGCGGCTCCGGGCGGCGGTCAGGGCAACCATCAGGGGACCCGCATGCTGTTCCTCGGGGACGAGAGCCTGGCCGACGGCTTCCGCCTGATCGGCTTCGAGACCTATCCTGACCCGGAACCGGCGCTGGTGGATCAGATCTTCACCGACCTGATCCGGCGCGGCGACAAGGCCTTCGCCATCGTCGACGAGGCCCTGATGCGCGCCAAGATCCCCGGTCTGGAACGGGTCCGGGCCGAGGGTGGGCGCGTGGTCGTGGCCGCCGTGCCCCGGCTGCGGGAGAAACCCCGCCTGGCCAGCGACGTGGCCGACCGGCTGGATGCCATGTTCGGCAAGGCGGGGGGGACGGCCTGAGAATGGCAAACCCTTCGCCCCGACGACCGGCCATCAGCCCTGAATCACCCTTAGCCATGCTTTTAGGTCAGCCATCGTGAACCAGGTAGAAGAACTCGAACGGGCCCTCCTCGCCCGCGCCGAACGACTCGCCAGCGCCTACCGGGAAATGACCCAGCGTAGCCGCGACACCACCCTGCGCGAGGCGGCGGAACGGCTACGCCTGCGCGAGCAGCGCGAGGAGGCCATCGCCCGCGCCCTGGGCGAACGCGCCTTCCGCCAGCAGGTCCAGGCCAGCGAACTGAAGATGCAGAGCCAACTCGACCGGCTGCGCTGGAATCTGGTCCAGGACGTGGAGCGCCGGCTGGCGGACCGCATGCGCGCCTTCATCCAGGACGACCCGACGGCCTACCTCGCCTGGCTGTTAAGGCTGATCGCCAGCGCTGCCGCGGCCATCGAATCCCCCGCCCTGCAGATCTGCGCCAACCCGCAGGACCACCAGAAGCTCTTCGCCCGCTGGGACGCGGTCAGCGGGCAACTGGCCCCGGGCCAGAGCGCGACCCTGTGCGAGACCCCCATCGCTACCCTGGCGGGGGTGCTGGTGGCGAGCGAGGACGGGCGCATCCGCGTCGACAATACCTTCGAGGGCCGCCAGGAACGGCTGCGCGCCCGCATCCAGCAGGTCATCCTGGAGCGACTGCTGCCAGGTGGCCTGGACACCGGCAATCTTTTCGGCGGCTGACATCATGAGCACTAGCATGCGCGACACCCAAGATCCCGGCCGCGACGCCCCCCGCGCTGCCACCCGTGACACCGCGCGCCAGGGCCGGATCCGCGACATCAACGGCCCCATCGTCACCATCGTCCTGCCGGGCATCCGCAACGGCGAGCAGGTGCGCATCGGCGAGCTGGGCTTGTTCGGCGAGGTCATCTCCCTGCGCGGCGAGGAGGCCATCGTCCAGACCTATGAGTCCACCGACGGGGTGCGCCCTGGCGAACCCGCCGTGGGCCTTGGCTGGCCCCTGTCGGTGGAACTGGGACCGGGTCTGTTGGGCGGCATCTTCGACGGCGTGCAGCGCCCCCTGGAGAAGATCGCCCTCCAGTCCGGGGACTATATCCGCCGCGGCCTGGAGGTGCCCGCCCTGGACCGGACCCGGGTCTGGGAATTCGAGCCCAATCGCGAGCTGGAACCTGGCGCCCGCATTGGCCCCGGCACGGTCCTGGGCACGGTCCAGGAGACCCAGACCATCGTCCATCGCATCCTGGTGCCGCCGACCCTGAGCGGCGAGCTCGACGAGCTCGCCCCCGCCGGGGACTATGACCTGGAGGCGACCATCGGCCGCCTGCGGGACGCCCAGGGTCACACCCATCGCCTCAAGCTCTTCCACCGCTGGCCGGTGCGCAAGCCGCGCCCCTACCGGCGGCGTGATGACGGCATCGCGCCCCTGATCACGGGCCAGCGGGTCATCGATACCTTCTTCCCCCAGCTCAAGGGCGGCAAGGGGGCGGTGCCGGGCCCCTTCGGCGCCGGCAAGACGGTGGTGCAGCAGCAGGTGGCCCGCTGGTCCAACGCCGACATCGTCATCTACGTCGGCTGCGGCGAACGTGGCAACGAGCTGGTGGACGTGCTGGAGACCTTCCCCCAGCTCGATGACCCCTACTCCGGGCGCAAGCTCATGGAGCGTACCCTGCTGGTGGCCAACACCTCCAACATGCCGGTGGTGGCGCGGGAGGCCTCGGTTTATGTCGGCATCACCATGGCCGAGTACTACCGGGACATGGGTTACGACGTGGTCATGCTGGCGGACTCCACCAGCCGCTGGGCGGAGGCCCTGCGCGAGGTCTCGGGCCGCCTGGGGCAGATGCCCGTCGAGGAGGGCTATCCGGCCTATCTGGCCTCGCGCCTGGCGGCAGTCTACGAGCGCGCCGGCCGGGTCGAGACCCACGGCGCCGGCTCCGGCTCCGTGACCCTGATCGGCGCCGTGTCGCCCCCGGGTGGTGACTTCTCCGAGCCGGTGACCAGCCACACCAAGGACATCATCGAGACCTTCTGGGCCCTGTCCAAGGAGCTGGCGGACGCCCGCCACTACCCATCCATCGACTGGGTGACCAGCTTTTCCGGTCATGTCCACACCGCCGCCGAGTGGTGGCACCAGGAGATCGACCGCGACTGGGAGCGGCGGCGTACCGAGGCCCTTGCCCTGCTGGCGCGGGACGCCGAACTGGCGCGCATCGTCAACCTGGTCGGCCCCGAGGCCCTGTCCTCCGCCCAACGCTGGGAGTTGGAGGGGGCAGCCCTGATCAAGGAGGGTGTCCTGCAACAGAGCGCCCTGGACGAGGTGGACACCTTCTGCTCGCCGCGCAAGCAGTTCGCCCTGCTCGATCTGACCCTGTTCATCTTCCGCCGCGGGGCCGCCCTCATCGAGCTGGGGGTGCCGGTGCAGGAGTTGCAGCAGTTGCCCCTGCTGGCGCGGGTCCGGCGCTGCAAGTCCATGTTCAACAGTGATCAGGTGGACCAGATCCACGCCCTGAAGGAGGAGGCCGGCCGGACCTTCGAGAAGATGAGGCTGGAGTACGCCCAGGCCAGCGCTGGCAACGCCTAGCACGTAAGGCCCCGAACTTAAGGCATGAAAAGTAACGCCCTGAACCGGAATTCGTTATGAGCATCAAAGAGTACCGCACCGCCGCCGAGGCCCGTGGCGGCCTGCTGGTGATGAAGAACACCCCCGGGGTTGCCTTCGGTGACCGGGTGCTGATCAAGGACCACAGCGGTGGCCGGCGCAACGGTCAGGTCATCCGCGCCAGCGATGACGAGACCCTGATCCTGGTCTTCGAGGGCGTCGAGGACCTGGACCTGGAATCCACCTGGGTGCGCTTCCTTGACGAGCCGGTGGAGATCGCCCTGTCGCCGGAGCTCCTCGGTCGGGTCTTCAACGGCCTGGGGGAGCCCAAGGACGACCGCCCGCCCATCCTGTCCAACATCCGTCGCTCCGTCGGCGGCTCGGCCATCAATCCGGCGGCGCGCACCTATCCCCGGGAATTCATCCAGACCGGCATCTCCACCATCGACGGTCTCAACTCCCTGGTGCGCGGCCAGAAGCTGCCGATCTTTTCCGGCTCCGGCCTGCCCCATAACCGCCTGGCCGCCCAGATCGTGCGTCAGGCCAAGCTCAAGGACGAGGACACCAGCTTCTCGGTGGTCTTCGCCGCCATGGGCGTCTCCTACGCCGACGCCAAATTCTTCCGCGACGAGTTCGCCAGCTCCGGCGTGCTGCGCAACGTGGTCATGTTCATCAACCTGGCGGACGACCCGCCGGTGGAGCGCCTGACCCTGCCGCGCACCGCCCTCACCGCCGCCGAGTATCTGGCCTACGACCTGGACCGCCACGTCCTGGTGGTCATGACCGACATGACCTACTACGCCGAGGCCCTGCGCGAGGTGGCCACCGCCAAGGGCGACGTGCCGGCGCGCAAGGGCTATCCCGGCTACCTCTACTCGGACCTGGCGGAGATCTACGAGCGCTGCGGGCGCATCCACCAGCGCCACGGCTCCATCACCATGATGCCGGTGGTGTCCATGCCCTCGGACGACATCACCCACCCCATCCCCGACCTGACCGGCTACATCACCGAGGGCCAGATCGTGCTGTCACGGGAGTTGCACAACCAGGGCATCTATCCGCCGGTGCACATCTCCCCCAGCCTGTCGCGCCTGATGAAGGATGGCATCGGCAAGGACGACACCCGGGAGGATCACCCCCGGGTCGCCGCCCAACTCTACGCCCTCTATGCCCGCGCCCTGGAGACGCGCAACCTGGCCTCCATCATCGGCGCGGACGAATTATCAGAGCGGGACAAGCGCTTCCTGCGCTTCGCCGACGCCTTCGACCAGCGGTTCGTCGGTCAGGGGGAGGCCGAGGACCGCTCCATCGAAGCCACCCTCAACCTGGCCTGGGAGCTGATGTCGACCTTCCCCCGCGATACCCTGACGCGCATGAGCGAGACGGACCTGGCCAAGTACTACCAGGGCGCGGACTGAACCGAAATGGCGCAACAACTCATCAAGGTCCCGCCGACCAAGAACACCCTGCTAAAGCTCAAGAAGCAGGTCAAGTTTCTGGAAGAGGGCCACGACCTGCTGGAACGCAAGCGGGAACTGCTGACCCGGCTGGTCTACGAGCGCATCGGTGAATACCGCCGCCTGCGTCAGGAGGCGGAGGCGGTGCTGGTCCAGGCCTACGAGTGCCTGGGCATCAGTCACCTGCGCATGGGCAGCCGCGGCATCCACCAGGCGGCCCTGGGCTCGGAACTGGCGCTCAAGGTCGAAATCCTCCCGCGGCGCAGCCTGGGGGTGGAATACCCCGCCGTGACCGCCGAGCGCCTGCCCCTCAAGCCCGTGGGGCTGATGGGGACCGATGCCAGTTTCGATAACACCCGCGCCTACCTGGCGGATCTGGCCGTGACCCTGGCGCGCCTGGGGGAGGTAGAGATCGCCCTGCACCGACTGATGGAGGAACAGCGCAAGGCCCAGAAACGGGTCAATGCCCTGAAATACAACATCATCCCCCGCTACCGCCGGACCATCCACTTCATCCAGTCCAGCCTGGAGGAGGAGGAGCGCAATACCCTTTTTCAGGTCAAACGCCTGCGGGAGCGAGCCCGAGCCTGAGGCGGCTTGCCCTCCTTCCCCGTTTAGCGTGAAAGTCACGGTAAAGACTTTCATGTTCCGGGGTGTGGCTCGCAACCTCATGATAGTTAGCTTGAAGGTCACGGCAAAGACGTTCCTTTTCAGGAGCGTGTTCAGCCCCCCTCATGACAGTTTGCAAGACAGGGGTGCCAGCGCGGGGGAAATCTACAGCGCCTCGCGATGGACTAGCTCCCAGCCGCTATAGAGCAGCACGATAGGATGCAGGGTGGCGGCGCCGAGGGCATCTTGCACCCGCGCATCGTTGGCATAGCGGCGCAACTGCGCGCGGGCCTCCGCGAGCAGGTGCTCGCGCCTGGCCGGACTGTCTTCCGCGCGGCTGAGATATTTCAGCTCGATCAGATAGGCATGTAGAAGGGCGCCAGATAGAGATCCACGAAGCCGCCGGCCTGCTCGGCCTCGGAAAAGACCTGGAAATAGGGCGAGAGATTCAGCCAGGCGAGCAGGAAGCCCTGGATCATCTTCTCCCCCTGCAAAAAGTCCCGCACGCTGGCCTGGCGGCCAATCTCTTCGGCCAGGTAGTCGAAGAAGCCCTGCCACTCGCCGCGATAGGCCATCTTGTTGAGCCGGTCAGCGATTTCGTAGGTGCTGGGGCGGAAGACGCCGACCTCGTCATAGGCATCGCGCAGATAGCCGTACATCAACTGGCGCACGGTGCGGTTGGGAATCCTGAGCAGGGGTCGCCCTTCCCGCTCGCCGGCAAAGCTCAGCAGCCCCAGGTAGTAGAGCAGGGAGACGAAGTTGTCCTGGCGCAGCAGCCCCTCGGCCGGGAAGCTGGTCTGGATCGCGGCGACCTCCTCGCCGGTCTCGATGATGCTGCGCAGGCGGGAGAAGTTGCCGTTGAGGAGCGCGACGCCTGTGCCGGCGCTCGCGGGCTTCACCGCGCGATCGGTGAGCTGGCGGTCGATCCGCACCAGATGGCGCAGCTTGCCGTAGTCGATGCGTACATTGTGGTCGATCAGTTCGTCCGGGGGCTCGTTCCGGCGCGCCAGCGCACGAAGATAGTAAAGCGCCATGTCGCTGTTGACGACCGGCTCGCGGCGGGATTTGTGGAAGTGATAGTGGTTGTACCAGTCATCGACGATCGCGCGGTGGGCATCGAAATCCTGCCCGAAAGCGGCGAATAGCCGTTCGAGCTCGGCATGAGTGAAGCCAAGCAAAGCATTGAATTCCGGCTCCAGGCTGATATTGGTGCCGATATTGAAGCCACTGGTGACGTCGTCCAGCGTGATGGGCGAGACCCCGGTGATGAAGAGCCGCGCCAGCCCGCTGCCGGTGCGCCCGACGGCCTCTTTCAGCAGCGCGAAGAAATCCCGAAAGAAACCGCTGCTATGGGTCAGTTCCCGGTAGGCCTCGCGCCCGGCGTTGACCAGGATGTTGTTGGCGAAGTTGTCGTATTCGTCGATGAAGAGGTACAGCGACAGCCCAAGCTTGCGCAATTCACTAATCAGACGTTCGAAGCGTCGGGCGTGGCTCGGCTCGCTCAAGACGGCCTGGGCGCTGGTCGCGGGCACCCGCTCGGCATGGCGGTCAAGGAAGTCGATCAACAGGATGCGCG